>JAVEWC010000096.1:0-4256 GCA_034004745.1 Candidatus Izemoplasmatales bacterium
GATACGAATTTATGAAAACTATAAAACAATCGACCAAAAAGAATTGTCGAGATTAATCAGCGAGGAAGCCAATGATCATTGAACAACTACCGATAATTAATCTGTTATTATTCTTATTGATGGCTTTATTAATACCTTTGCTTAAAAGAAAGCCATTTAAAATAACCCTAATATTAGGGTTTATTGTTCTTGGTTTGGTTTTGGTTTCTTCGGTTTATCTACTTTGGTATGTCAATAACGTGGAAATAATCCGTTATACCTTTGGTGGTTTTGAAGCTAGGTTCGGAATTGAATTTGTTGTTGATCCTTTCTCTGCCCTCTTCACTACCATTATTGCGATACTTGCGACAATAATTTATATTTATTCAAGCGGAGACTCAACTGACGGAATTGAAAAAACTGAATACGGTCGATATTATATCTTGTTATTTTTGTTGATGATGTCGATGTTTGGCATCCTTTACACCAATGATATTTTCAATACCTACGTTTTTATTGAAATTCTCTCGATAACTACTTGTGCCATCATCTCGATTAAAAAGAAAAAAGATACCTATACTTCAGCTTTCAGATATTTGATGATGAATGAATTGGGTTCTTTATCCTATCTAATTGGTGTAGCCTTGATTTATATGGCTACCGGATATACAAATATAACCTTGATAGGCGAAAGCATGAGCAATGCTTTCCAAACTTATCAACTAAACATCGTCATTGCTCTTGGATTCATGATTATCGGCTTGGGAATCAAGGCCGCAGTCTTTCCTTTTCATATTTGGTTACCAGACGCTCATTCCAGTGCGCCTTCAACTTCAAGCGCGATTCTGTCAGCGATTGTCATCAAAGTCTATATATTGGTTTTTGTCAAAGTTCTGTTCCGTGTGTTCAATGTTGAGATCTTGAACGAGATGAGCATATCGACGATTTTGTTGATTTTAGCAGGGGTTGGCATGATTATGGGGTCAGTGTTTGCGATTGCCCAAAAAGATGTCAAACGAATGTTGGGTTATTCCTCTGTCGCCCAGATGGGATACATCCTGCTGGGTATTGGTCTATTGAGTTTTGAAGGGCTAAGAGCGGCGTTTTTCCATATATTGTCACATGGTTTGATGAAGACCGCCTTGTTTCTTTCTGTTGGCGAAATCATCTTTTACAAGAAAACCAGAAAAGTCAATGACTTCGATGGTCTAGGATTCATAATGCCAGTGGCGATGGGGGTGTTTTCAATCGCCGCTTTAGGGATGATAGGGTTACCTTTAACTAGTGGTTTTATCTCAAAGCTAAATTTGGGAATGGCAGCATTAGATAAGAACCAAACAATTTTTTTGGTTATCCTGATTATTAGTTCTTTGTTGAACGTCATTTATTATTTGCCGATAATTATTTCTGCATTTCTTAAAAACGAAAAATATCATTACCGTTTGGAGTCGATTGAAAAGACTCCAAGAACAATGATAGCTCCACTCATATTATTGGGACTTTTAATTATTGCAGTCGGCATTTTTCCCAATCAAATTATGGTGTTTATCGAATCCGCTGTTCGAAGCGTAATGCCATAGGAGGGGGTTTTGATGTTAAAATTTCCCAAGATGAAAATCTTTGATTCGATGGTCAAGGATAATTCTTTGCTAGTCGGATTTAGTTTATTATTATTGCTTCTTTTTATTGCTTATGTAAATAATTGGTTTAATTTTAGTTCCTATGTTATTGGCTCGACTTGGTATGACCGGTTCAGTCAATCAAGGTTCATTGATTTTTTGCCGATAATTATCACTTTTATCCCACTAGTAGGAGCTTTTATTGAACTGATTTTCGGGGAAAAATCAGTAAAACACCGGGATAAATCAGTTATTTATATGGGATTTGTCACTTTAATAATAATTGTCTTAATCTATCCGTGGGCCTTGAATTCTTCAATAGAACTTGAAATTCCTGGATTGTTGGGTATCGGATTATCATTTAGAATCGACATGCTTAGTTATGCTATAATGCTTTTATCTGCCTTCATCTGGTTTTTCGTCATGATCTATGCTCATGAGTACATGAAAAAAGAGAAGAAGAGCACAAGATTTTTTTTCTTTCTTGCATTAACATACAGTTCGGTTATTGGAGCTTTGGTTTCTGGTGATTTGTTGTTGATGTTCATCTTCTTTGAAATCATGACGATAACATCCTACATGCTGGTTATCCATGGGCAAAATGATCAATCTTATAAGGCGGGATATAACTATATCATCATGGGTTTGATTGGGGGATTCTTAATATTCACTGCCATCATTCTTTTATATTTCAATATTGGTGATTTACGCTTTGCTTCCGCTATTGAAAAATTGAATGAATTCGGGAATTTGAAATATTGGATCATGGGCTTGTTGGTCTTTGGATTCGGAATAAAAGCCGGAATGGCACCTGTGCATGTATGGTTACCAAGAGCTCATCCCGTAGCTCCTTCACCAGCGAGCGCATTACTATCAGGTGTAATGATCAAAATCGGTGCTTTTGGTATTATCAGAGCTGCATCAAGTTACTATTTTCCTGATAAATCAAGCGTTACCGGTCCATTCGATCCTCTTTGGTCCTCTGCCAGCAATATTGGCGCAATCATCATATGGACCGGAATCATCACCATGGCTCTTGGAGTTTTTTTAGCCCTTCAACAGGCAAACATCAAGAAGATGTTGGCATATCATTCCATCAGTCAAATGGGATATATCATCACCGGTATTGGTGTGGCTTTGTACTTGGGATATGAAGGCGCGATGGGACTTTCTGGAGCGATATATCATATCATAAATCATGCTTTGTTTAAATCATTGCTATTTATGATTGCCGGAGTTATCTATTATCATACTAAAGAGTTGGATATGTACAAACTGGGAGGGTTATGGAAGAAATTGCCTTTCACTACCTTGACATTCATTGTTGCGGCTTTGGGAATTAGTGGAATTCCTTTATTCAATGGGTATATATCAAAAACAATCCTTCATCACGGTATTGTTGAAGCTTATGAAATGGGAAATCAGATGTTTTTCTATGCGGAATTAATTTTTATAGTTGTTAGTGCTGGGACTGTATGTTCTTTCATCAAGATGTTTTACTACGTATTTGTGAAGAAAAGTGATAATCAATATGAACATACGGTATTTGATTATTCCAGTCTCGATCTGGCTTTATGGACGATGGGCTTGATTATCATTTTAGTTGGATTGTTCCCGAACTTTATTTTAAAGAGTCTAATAATACCGATATTGAATATAACCACGTATGATCCTCACTTCATTGAATCACACATCCTTCACTTGAATGTCTTTCAAGGGGCCGATTTATTGATGACACTTTTGATTGTTGCTTTAGGGGTTTTTATCTTTTTCACGGGGAAAAAATTCAATCTCTTCCATTTGCACTTACCAAGATGGTTCAGTGTTGAATATTTGATTTTTTATCCTGCTTATATCTTGATGAGAAACATCTGCCGATTGATGTATGGTCAAAATTGTCCGATGGACCAGGAGGACTTTGCCAAGTTGTCTGAAGGTGATGTGGAGAAAATAGGCTTCATTGAGCGCTTTGCCATCACGGCTAACGTATTCAATAGAAGATATGAACAGGCGATAATTAGAAGTGACGCCATTATTTATACTAGTTTTTTGACAGTAATAATTATCTTGATGATTTTCTTATAAAGGAGGACCTTTTTTGTCTGAAAGAAGAAAGCTAAAAATATTTGATCAAATGATAAAAGCCAACTCCATTCTAGTTGGTCTTTCTTTATTGCTGATAGTTGCTTTTATCATTTATGCCATTGATGGTTTTGCTTTTAAAACCTGGTTAAATTCAAGATTATTTTTTATCGATTATTTGTCATTTTTGGATAGATTCAATTATGTAGTTTTGATTCTTATCGTACTGCCTTTATTTGGAGCGATTTTTGAACTTTTATTCGGTGAAAAATTCGCAAACAGAAGAGATAAATCAGTCATATATATGGGTTTTTTGGAAATATTGCTGATTATATCGTTGTATCCAAAAGTGAGCAATGATATCATTTTTCTTGAATTTCCAGAATTTATGGCGTTGGGAATTTCTTTTAGAATTGATATGTTGGCTTATTCGGTATTGTTGATTTCAAGTTTTATTTGGTTTTATGTCATGATTTACGCGCATGAATACATGAAGAAAGAACATAAGAGAACTAGATTTTTCTTCTTTTTGGCTTTAACTTATTCAGCGGTTTTGGGGGCAATTGTTTCTGGAGA
>JAVEWC010000097.1:0-4245 GCA_034004745.1 Candidatus Izemoplasmatales bacterium
ACCATCTAGATCAGTTTTCTCTTCCTCGATGAAAATATCTTTTTCCGGATTTTCAATATTGATAACCGTTTCAAAAAGAATTCTCTGACCATCTTGAATATATTGTCCCAAAGAGTGAAGGTCAGTTGAGAAAGATGCGCTTGATATGAATATACCTTTGTGATCTTTTCCTTCTGATTCTCCGAATAACTGTTTCCACCATTCAGAAAAATAACTAAGCTTTGGTTCGTAGTTGACCAACATTTCTATTTGATACTTGTTACGATACAACAGGTTTCTTAAGGCAACATACATATGTACATCATTTTTGTAGATGTTATATTTATCATATTCTTTCCTTGCTGACTTAGCGCCAGAAAGCATTTGTTTAATATTAATGCCACTTGCCGCTATTGGTAATAACCCTACCGCTGTCAATACTGAGAATCTACCGCCAATATTATCCGGTACTACAAAGGTTGTGTATCCCTTCTCTTTCGCCAGTTCTCTTAAAGCTCCTTTAGCTTTGTCAGTTGTAGCGTAAATTCTTTCTGCTGCTTCCTTATCACCATATTTTTCTTCTAAGACTTTCTTCAAGACCCTAAAAGCAATTGCTGGTTCTGTTGTTGTTCCCGATTTAGAAATCACATTTATTGCAAAATCCTTATTTCTTAAATGATCAACCAATTCGCTTAGGTAAGTACTTGACATATTGTGACCGGCAAAAAGAATTTCTATATTTTTTCTTTTGGGAAAGTAAGGTTTTAAATATTCAAGAGCCGCTTTAGCTCCCAAATAAGAGCCCCCAATACCGATAACAACCAAAATGCTTGCTTGTTTTCTTATCCTTCTAGCGGCTTCATAAATAGCTTCAATCTCTTTTTCATCGAACTGTTCAGGTAAATCAAGCCATCCCAGATATTCATTTCCTAAACCGCTTCTGTTTTCCAATTTTTTTCTAGCATGTTTTATTTCTTTATTGATAATTTCCAGTTGATCCTGGTCAATAAATGGCATAGCATATCTATAATCCAAATTAACGTGTTTATTCATTTCATTCCTCCTTATGTACAATCTAATTATAACATGAAAGTTATCAATAATGCTTGCTTAATGTTCAAAATGCAACCCATTACCTATGTTTTAAAAAAGCAATTCAAATTTATCCAATTTGAATTGCTTTCTTATTTTTTATTTTTTTGATACTTTTCTATCCAAGCTGGTAGCTGAGTTTCAAATGGTTTAAATCCCGCTACAACTTCAACAGATTCTCTTTTCTTTCGCCTTTTCTTATTTTGGGATTTGTAACTTAGACTTATTTTTTTGTCTTCGACCTTAATAACCTCTAAAGTCACTTCTTCCCCAACACTAAGATAGTCTTCTATACTTCGTACATAACCATCACTGATTTCCGATATATGTATCAGTCCATCAGTCTCATCATTAATTTTTACAAATGCACCATATGGTTTAATATTAGTAATCCGACCTTTGACGATGTCACCTTGTTTCATATTTAACACCCCTCAAAGAAACTGTAAATATTATAACATAAATGACGGTTTTTTAAAACTATATTGTTTTTTGAAATAAATTTATCAGTCTTTATCCCCAACTGCATTATGCGCAATTGAACTGGCTGCCGCAGCGGCGATTGCGCCAATGATATCATCCATAAATGTATGACATTTATCAGTTTTTTTGCCAATTTCGTCTAATTCACCAATGATTCCTGGTTTTACTTTATCAACATAACCAAAATTGGTTAAACCGATGGAACCATAGACATTGGTTATTGAAAGGACTAAGATCTCATCAATCCCGTATAATGGATTGTCCTCGCTAATCAGTTTTTGCAGAGGCTCTGAAAGCAAATGCTTTTCAGCTAGCATGTCAAGTTCAATACCGGTCAAAATGGCATTTTGAACTTCTCTCTTGTCCAAAACCCTACTTATTGCATTAAGACATAACTCCTTAGTTAAGTCTGGGACATATTTCTTTTGCAAATCATAGACTATTTCAACTATTCTGTCTAAAGTAACTCCTCTTTGTTCAAAAAGATTAATGCAAATCTCTTTCATCCTTTTTTGTTTTTCTACCATATATGTTCCACCCCAATTACTCCAGGTACTCTTTCTAACAAAGTGTCTTCAATCAAGTCAGACATAGTTGATTCGAATCCCGCACAGCCTACGCATGCTCCCTGAAGCTTAACATAAACAATGCCGTCTTCGAACTTGACGAATTCCAAATCGCCACCATCACGATTGATATATGGTCTAATAAGCTTGATAACTTCTTTAATTTCTGCAATTATTTCTTCATAATTCATATAAATAACCTCTATTCTTCAAATTTCTTGGACTTATCATAATTTGGGTTTTTCAAAATATAATAAGCACAATTAGGGGAGCAAGATTCCATTACATAATCAGGTATCATTTGATAATTATCATCGGAAAATCCTTTAAGACGCAAAAGTCCGCCGGAATAATCGCCGACAACATATGGATAAATACCAAAGAAATCTATGTACCTTTTATTAAAGTCGTCCAAAACAAATGCATCCCTATAATTTTTAATTATTTCAAATTCGCCATGAATCGATTCAATCATAATATCACTCCCAGCATGAATATTTTAACATATAAAAAATGTTTTTTAAAACGATATTGTCTTAAATATTAAAGAAAAAAACTAAGAGTACGACTCTTAGTAATTTTAGTCTAGCATATAGTCGGATTTTTCCAATACTACGACTGCTTCGCAAATAATTCCTTCTTCTCTGCCGACGAATCCCAATCCCTCAAACGTCGTTGCTTTTATGGAAACCAGTTTGATATCGCAATTCAAGATATCAGCAATACATTCGCGCATATCTTTGATATAGTTTCTTATTTTTGGTTTTTCCAATGAAACCATGGTATCGATATTGGAAATTTCATAACCTTTGGAACTTATATAATCAAAGACTTCCTTCAAAATTAATTTAGAATCATAGTCTTTGTATCTCGGATCGTCATCCGGAAAAAATTTACCCAAATCACCCAATGCCAGTGCTCCTAACATGGCTTCAGCTATGGCGTGCAAAAGGCAATCAGCGTCGGAATATCCAACACTACCTTTATAATGGGGAATTTCTATTCCACCTAAAATGAGTTTTTCATTTTCTTTTAAGGGGTGTACGTCCTTAGAAAATCCAATCTTGATCATAAAATTGCCTCCAATATTTTAATGTCCAATTCTGTTGTTAATTTTATATTCAATTCGTTGCCGTCTATTATTATAACATCATCATGCAATTCCTGCATATATAAACTTGCATCATCACTATAAGAATTTTCATTTTTTATCGCTTTTTCATAAGCGTTGATTATCTTGCTTGTCGCAAAAGCTTGAGGTGTTTGCAAGAGTACATAATTATCACGGTTTACGTAACTGTTAAGTTTATTGAAGGAATGTTTGGCAATTGATTCTTTTAGTTTTTTCGCTAAAACACAAGCACTATCCCTGACCGCTAACTTTAAGTTTTCAATATCTGTCTTGTCTATAAACGGACGAGCACCATCATGAATCATAACATATTTGTTGGTTACTTTTTTCAAGCCGTTATAAACACTTTCTTGTCTTGTTATTCCACCTAGAGTGATTTTTATATTTTTTCCAGTGAATAAATTTTTCATGTGATTCAAGTCTTTTTCGCTTGTTACAACTATAATTTCCGAAAAGTCAGGATCCTTAACAAAATAGTCGACAGAATATTCCAACACTGTCTTATGGTTTATTTCATAAAATACTTTATTGTAACCTAAATTCAATCTCGATCCTTTTCCTGCCGCAACAATGATTACTGAATACATTTTATCCTCCGAAAATCGAATAGTTTTGTTTATTGTTTCTAATCGCTTCTTCCAAAGCTTTATTGCTTAAACTAATAAACTCGCTGATATCAATGTTTTGCCAAGGATCATGTTTGATGATGCCGATATTAGGGTAAACAACTTGGATGATACCGCCAATATTGATTCTGACATTGATTAAATCACCGCCACTGACTAGAGCACGATGAAGATTAGCGTACCTTTGTTCATCATCGATGATTACGGCAAACTGGATTCCAGTAATCCTAAAAATCGAATTATTTTCTCGAGCAAAGTGAAAACGCATTTGTTTGATATACTCGGCAATCATCAAATTGCCGACATCCCTGCCAAATCTTTTATTTATGTCGGGAACATTAGTCAAATGCATCATTGCGAGATGAAA
>JAVEWC010000098.1:0-4242 GCA_034004745.1 Candidatus Izemoplasmatales bacterium
TTAAAATCAAATCAAACAAAAACTATAAAACAAATCCCTTAAGATCAAATAAAAGTCCTAAGGGATTTTTTTGTGCTTATGGAAGTATATTTTAAGATAAAAATGCTATAATTAGAATGTATTGGGAGGTATTAACAATGAAAAAAATAGGATTAATCGGTTTAGGAAGAATGGGCTATAACTTAGCTCTAAATATGATGGATAAAGATATTGTTGTGATAGCTTATGACAAGTTTTTGACTGATGAAGTCAAAAACAATAAAGCATTAAAAACACTACCGACAATCAAGGATTTGGTCGATAGTTTACCAAAACCAAGAATCATCTGGTTGATGGTACCTGCTGGAGACATAACTGATCAGGTTTTAAGTGAAGTTGCTTCTATGGTTGATAAGGATGATATTATCATTGATGGCGGAAACTCCAATTATAATGATACATTAAGAAGATATGAAACAATGAAGGCTAAACACATAAACTTCGTTGACTGCGGTACTAGCGGTGGCACGGAAGGCGCTAGATACGGTGCTTCATTAATGGTTGGTGGCGATAAAGAAATCGTCAAACAAATCGAATGGTTATTTGAAGCAATCGCTACAAAAAACGGCTATGGTTATATGGGCAAAGCCGGCAGCGGTCACTTCGTCAAGATGGTTCATAATGGGATTGAATACGGGATGATGCAAGCTATTGGTGAAGGTTTTGAACTATTGGAAAAGAGTGATTTTAATTTCAATTATGAAGAAGTCTCAAGAGTGTGGGCACATGGCTCAATCATTCAAGGACTGTTGATGGATACAGCGTATTCTGCCCTTAAAAAAGATAATCGCTTAGATAATATCTTAGGTAAGGTTGATGATTCCGGCGAAGGTCAGTGGACCTTGGAAGCTGCTTTAAAATATAAAGCTTCTGTACCGGTAATCGCTCAAAGTCTTTTTGCCAGATACAAGTCACGTGACGAAGACCATTTCTCGGAAAAGGTTGTAGCTGCAATGAGATTTGAATTCGGTGGTCACAAGGTGTATAAGAAACAATGAAAAAGATTATTACCATCTTTGGAGCTACCGGCAACTTGATGTACAAGAAACTCTTTCCGGCCTTAAGCAACTTGTTCAAGAATAAATTTTTGGACATAAAAACAAAAATTTATCTTGTAGGAAGAAAAGATTATACATTAGAAGATTATTTGCTGGAAGCCAAAAAAGAAATCAAAACCACTATCGAATGGGACTTGCTATTACCACATTTAAATTACATCCAAATGGATTTTTCGAGTTTAGATGATTATAAAAGATTAAAAACAATCATCAATCAAGACGACTCCTTAAAAGACAAGATGTTCTATTTGGCAGTACCACCACAATTATTTCCTGTTATTGCCAAAGGCATCAACTCTTCTGGCTTAATCACAAAAGGTTCTGAGAACGAAAGAATCGTTTTTGAAAAACCATTTGGCGAAGATTTAACCACAGCTCAAAAAATCAATAAGGAATTATGGCAATACTTTGAAGAAAAACAAATCTATCGGATCGATCATTACTTGGGTAAAGAAATGATTCAAAACATCTTGATTGTGCGCTTTACCAACACCATCTTTGAACAAGCCTGGAACAATAAAACCATCTCCAGCATCCAAATCGTAGCCAAAGAAACCGAAGGCGTCTTACGCAGAGGTAATTACTACGATAAAGTCGGCGCTTTAAAGGACATGGTCCAAAGCCATCTCCTCCAGATGGTATCACTTGTAACGATGGAAAAACCAAAAACCTTTGCTTCCGATGATATCAAGGATGAAAAAGTCAAAGTCATAAAACAGCTTTCAATTGATAAAGAAGACATCATCCTCGGTCAATATCAAGGTTATCAAGATTCAATCAATATTGAAAGCGGTTCTACTACCGAGACTTTCGTCTTTGCCAAAGCTTGCATCAATAACGAACGATGGAAAGGTGTACCTATCTATCTACTTACAGGTAAGAGTTTGGATGAAAAAAAATCGGAAATCATCATTAATTTCAAGAATGATTCAACCAATTTCAAAAACGTACTTAATAATAAACTAATTATTCGAGTTGCACCTGTAGAGGGTGTAAACTTCATCTTCAACGTCAAGGAAGCTGGACTAGGTGAAAAGGTAGTACCGGCCAATCTCGATTATTGCCATACCTGCAATTATCTTGGCAATACTCCGGAAGCTTATGAAAAGTTATTGCTTGATCTCTTCAACAAGCAAAACTCTTTATTCACCAGATGGGATGAAATCGAAAGTTCCTGGAAGATTATCGATGAAGTAAAGACTTATAAACATGAACTCTTCATCTATAACAACTATGAAGAAATCAAAGAATTGATAATAAAAAGAAATGAGGTATTGATTGATGATTTATGATATCACTATGACCATTCATCCTGAGATGATGGTCTATAAGAACAAGCCAGAAAAAAAAGTTAAAATCAAACAAGTGAACTTTTTTGAAAAAGAAGGTCACTATGAAAGTGAAATCAACTTCAATCTCCATACCGGTACTCATATCGATTATCCTTTGCATATGATAAAAGGCGGAGACAATTCCAGGAAAGAAAACTTGAATGCTTTAATTGGTCCTGCTAAAGTCTTTGATTTGACAAATGTTGAAGATAAAATCACATATGAAGATATCAAGAATTTCAAGATTGAGAAAGACGATTTCATCATCTTCAAGACCAAGAATAGTTTTGATAAAGAATTTAACAATGACTTTATCTTCGTCTCTGAAACCGCAGCGGCTTATCTAGTTGAAAAGAAGGTTAGAGGTGTGGGCATAGATGCCCTTGGAATCGAAAGAAGCCAAGTCGGTTATCCAACTCACAGACTCCTATTAAGCAATAACATCATCATCCTTGAAGGCGCTATGTTAAGCGATGTCCCAGAAGATAATTACACCCTTTACTGCTTACCTTTAAAAGTCGCGAATGTTGAAGCAGCTCCCGTAAGAGCAATCTTAATCAAATAATTAAACCAATCAAAAAAGCTTATCATCACGATAAGCTTTTTTTGTTTTATATAATTATTCTTCTGGATTATAGGTAAAAACTGTCTTAAGTAATGGGTCGGATAACCAATCATTATAATCATAAACTTTAAGTTCAAACTCAATTTCATCAATTGAAGTAATTGAATTCTGGTCTAATTTATAATCATAAAAAGTAATAGAACCGTAAGCCCTTCTTCCCGAAATTAAGCTTTTGGCAAAATAAATGTCAAACATATAGTTATTGACGCTGACATCATGCCAGGAAAACATTAGATCCATATCTGAGGTTTTATTTTCGATATAATAGTTTATTTCAAAATCACCGAATTCAGTGAAACCTGAAGAAAGAATGATAAATGAGAACTGATCATTTTCAAAAATTATATCTTCTGTAGTAGTCGATAATCGGTCCGGATAAACTACAGTTTCTTTTGTCATTCCGGTTGGATAAATAGCATAGATTTGTTCAATTACATTATCCGCTGACCAATCATCTTCATCATAGGCCACAAAACTAAATTCTATTTCCTCAATCGATTCAAAGTCTAGTTCTTCCATCCGCGATTCACTAAAAGTGATTTCTCCGTATTCGCGTTTATCCTTAGCAACCACAGTCGCAAAATATGGATCAATCAAATAACTATTGACACTGACGTCTCTCCAAGTAAACATCAAATTACCATCATGTCTATTTTCAATATAGTACTCTAATTTTATCTCTCCAGATGAAGAAACTTCATAAGCAAGAATCACAAAAGTACCCACTTCATTATCAAAGATTACAATTTCATCTTCTGTCGTTCTTCTTTCCGGAATAGCAATCTCTAATGGAGATATTCCCGTAGGATAAACTTTAAAGACGCTATCGACGAGATCATCTGCCGACCAATTATTACTATCGTAAACTCTAAGATTAAATTCCAATAAATCAATGGAAGAGATATTTATTTCTTCCAAATCATAGATTGTGACAGTATCATTAGCCTTATTTCCCGCAGTTACTTCTTCAGCGAAATAAGCGCTAACCATATAACCATTAACACTGACGTTATCCCATGTGAACATCAAATCTTTATCAGTCGTCTTGTTTTCGAAACTCAGGTAAATTTTTGTTCCCAATAGTCCATCTTCAATTTGAGTGATGGTAAAAACACAATTTTCATCTTCCAAAATCAATTCGTCATTGATGATGTAAGACATTGCATACTCTGCAGTATAAGTGATATTT
>JAVEWC010000005.1:0-3914 GCA_034004745.1 Candidatus Izemoplasmatales bacterium
TTTTTCAAAAATCTTGAAAAATTCTAATTGAGTTTTTGTTTTTCCTGATAAAAATTGGATATCATCAACCAATAACATATCGACGTCTTCATATTTTTGTGAAAACTCGTCAAAAGTTTTGTTTTGAGCCGCTGAGGCATAATCTTCGATAAATTGGTCGGTTTTGACGTAAAGAACTTTTTGATTCAAGTTATTTTCCAGAGCGTAATTGCCTATGCACTCCATCAAATGGGTTTTACCTAAACCAACATCACCGAAAATATATAAAGGATTTGCGAAAGTAACAGGTTGATCCGCAACTTTTATAGCTGAGGTGTAAGCTAATCTATTACTAGGTCCAACAACGAAATTATCGAATGTATAGGTGTTGTTTAAACCGGTCTTGTATTTGTTTTCCAAATTTTCTTCTGGGGTATTTATTTCATAAGGTTGTTCTTTTTTTACTTCAATAGTAGCTTGTTCTTTGGTAATTATCTTAAAAAGATACTTCTCTTGGACGTAATTGTTTAATAAATAATTAAGACGGTTGATGTAGAAATTTTCAATTTTATTTTTTATGTATGAATTAGGAGCTATCAAGTAAACAAAATTGTTGTTGATTTTAAAAACATTGCTTATTGAGGCGAAATGTTCGTTATATATATCATTATCAAAATCAGATTGTAGATTGGATTTTATTTTCTTCCAAATGTCTTCAAAATCATACATATAACTCACCCCCGTTTTCTTACATATAAATATATCATAAAAGAATGGAGGTAGGTAAAATATTTTTCAACAAAAAATGTGGAAAACTTTTTTATTAAAGGGTTATAAACAACCTATTTGTGGAAAACTTATACCTAAATTTAGGGGCGGATGATAGTTTTAGACGAATTGACGGTGGAAAACTGGCATTTCCACAGTGGAAAAAATATTAAAAAAAACACAAGATAAAATGTGTTGACATCAAATATAAAATTAAGTATAATTAGATAGCATGGTTTTTGAAAATAAACAAGGAGGTGTTGAATATGCTTAAAACATATCAACCAAGTAAGATCAAAAGAGCTAGAACTCATGGCTTCAGAGCAAGAATGGAAACTGCTAATGGCCGTAAAGTTTTAGCTAGAAGAAGAGCAAGAGGCCGTAAATCTTTAACTGTATCAGACCGCTAAAAATTAATAAAATTACACCATATATATATTTATACCTGAAATCACCTGAACAATATATAAAAATGGTGATTTTTTGATTTTTACAGGAGGTTATTTTGAAAAAGAAATTTCGAATAAAAAAAAGTGACGAAATCCAACAGTTGATGATTAAGAAGAATACTGTTGGCAATAGTTATTTTGTTTTATACCATCAAAAAAACCATGATAGTAAAAATTTTAGATTTGCCATAAGTGTATCTAAAAAATATGGTAAGGCTTTTGAAAGAAATTTAATGAAGAGAAGAATCAGGGAAGTTGTAAAAGTCAATGATTTTTCAGATGACAGTGAATTTTTTGTTGTAGCTAAAATCAAATCTAAAGAATTGGATTTTTCTGGAGTAAAGATGAATATTGAAGATTTATTTAAAAAGGCAAACTTATTAAAAGAGAGGGTCAAATGAAAACAAAAAGTAAAATTATTGCATTTTTCGTAATGGCATTATTGGTTTTGGGAGTTGTATCTTGTGGTGGAAGTAAAGAGGGAGTGACTTTTCAAAATTTTGAATCAATTGTCACTGTAACCGAGGCTACAGAATCATCTCCGGCAGATACCTACGAAGACGTCATCATTTTGTTTGGTGGGGGGTTTGTAAGTTCTACCTATGAAAATGGAGCTGGAGTCGTTGTTTGGGAAAATGAAGATGAAGGAGCTACAGTTACCATAACATTCGTTGATGGCAAAGTTAGCGAAAAAGTATCTGAGGGGTTATATGAATCAACGTATAGAACACCTCTAGGCGAAAAAGAAGGCGTTTGGGAGTGGATGATGCTGCAACTGGGATATTTTACATATCACGCCGGCAATCTTTTTGGTTTGTTGAACACAAATTTGTATTGGTTAGGATTATTAATCATGACGTTGGTTATCAGAACTTTAGGTTGGCCGATATATGCCAAAACAAATGATATGTCCTTGAAGATGAACTTAGCACAACCAGAATTGAACAAAATTCAAGAAAAATATCGTAACAAAAAAGATCAGGCTTCTCAACAAAGAATGCAGATGGAAACGATGGAAATTTATAAAAAATATAAAATCAATCTGTTTGGCTGTTTGATGCCTTTGGCACAAATGCCAATTTTCATCGCGATGTATCAAGTCGTTCAAAGATTCCCTTTGACCGAAAGATTTAATGATGTCAACACAGGATTTTTATGGACAGATTTAGGAAATACCAGTTGGTTACCTAACTTGCCGTTGGCTTTATTGGTAGCTGTATTGATGTTTTTAAGTCAGTGGCTTACTACTAAACGTACAGCAGCTTCACAAAAACACGGAAGTCAATATCAAAATCCAAAAGCTCAGCAAACACAAAAAACAATGAAATATATGATGTACTTCATGGTGGTAATGATGGCTTATATCTCTATTGGTAATGCCGGAATCGCATTCTACTGGATTATAGGTACAGCATATCAATTGTTCCAAAGTTATGTTGGACACAGAAATACTGATAAAAGAAAAACACAGATTCAAGCAAAAGTGTAATTTATAAAGGGAGATTTGAAATTTAATGAAAAAAATACAATTTGAAACTAAAGCATTAAATGATCAAACTTTAGCTTATGCAGCTCAAGAATTAAGAGTCAATAAAGATTTTATCGAACTTAACATTATCGAAGAAAAGAAATCTTTGTTAGGGTTGAACAAATCTTATTTGGTAGAAGCTGTGGTCGATTTTAATGTTATCAACGACGGGATTGAATATTTGAAAAAAATCCTGGAAAATATGGGCATTGAAGCTGTAATTGAAGGTAAACTAAGTGGAGAAAGACATGTTTCATTCTCAATTCAAGCCAAAGAAAATCCGATTTTGATTGGCAAAAACGGAAAAACACTGGAAGCAATGCAAAGTCTAGTTAAAAATTACATCAATTTATATACCGATGAATATTATGTTGTAATCATTGATATCGGTGGTTATAAGGAACAAAGAAAGAAACAACTGGAAATATTGGCTACCAAAACCGCTATGGAAGTTGTAAAAACAAAAGTTCCGACAAAGCTTGGTAAAATGAATGCATATGAAAGAAGGGTAATTCACACAAAATTATCAGATTGGAGAGATGTTACAACCGTATCTGAAGGGGAAGAGCCTAATCGATATATTGTAATTTCACCGTCAAAAAAATAATGAAAAGATTAGTTGTAGGTTTGGGGAATCCGGGGAAAAAATATGCTCAGTCAAAGCATAATGTTGGATTTTTGGCATTAGACAAATTTGCGGAAATCAACAGATTAAAATTTAAAGCGTCCGTTAGATTCAACTCCGAGATTTTGGAGTTTGAGGATGCTGTCTTGATTAAACCAAAAACTTACATGAACAATTCTGGATATGCTGTTTTCAAGGCAGCGGATTATTATAAAATTGACATCAATGACATATTGGTAATTTATGATGACGTCGCCTTACCGCTTGCCAAACTTAGATTGAGGTTTAAAGGCGGATCAGGCGGGCACAACGGGATAAAATCAATTTTAGCCCATTTAAGCTCTGAAAATTTCAATCGTTTGCGAATTGGCATCGACAAATCCGAAAATAAAGAAATGAAAGATTATGTTCTAAGCGATTTTTCCAAATCAGAAATGAAAATCATTGATGACACAATGATTTTGGTAAACAATATCATCGATGATTTTATTAAGGGTTTAAGATTTGAAGAAATCATGAACAAATATAACAGTTCAAATGACAAAGAAGCTGTGTAGCGAGATTT
>JAVEWC010000005.1:4014-9226 GCA_034004745.1 Candidatus Izemoplasmatales bacterium
AATAAATATCATGATAAAATCGGATATTCTTTTAAGAACAACAAGTTATTTATCGCCATCGATGATCGTAAAGACTATTTTGATATCAAAGCCTTCAAGAACGTTGATGACAATTTGATTGCATCATATAAAGATGAGTTTGATGATATGAAAGCTTTCGTTAAAGTATTAAATTTAAATTCAACATTATTCAAATAGAAATAAGCTCCCTTTTGACTAAGGGAGCTTTGTTTTTATAGCGTATCATTTGCATAACGAGAAAGAATAATTGTATAATTTATACGGTGAAGAAAATGAAAGAATTGTCAAGTAAAATTTCAATCTACAAATTGTCGCAGGAATGTGAACAAACCTTGGATGTGATGAAAAAACTAGGTTTTGAAGATATTGTCAAACCAGGAATGCTACAAACGGCAGGAAGAATCATGACTTTGAAAAAAGGCTGCGATTTTCGGAAATTTGATTATGAAGTTGCCAAAGCTGCATTCAAGGAAGTAGGAATAATATTTGTAGAAGAATGATTAAGAGCGATTAAGATATCGCTCTTTTTTATAAATTATCTTTAATAGCTTGTTTTATCTGGTTGTATTTATCTTGACTCATATCCGCTTGATGATTGATAAAGTTGATATCAAAACCATCATTATCATAACGCGGAACCAAATGGATGTGGAAGTGATTTACTGATTGCAATGGTTTTTCGGTATTTATTACGACGTTTAAACCGATCGGATTAAAGGCTCTTTTTATACCTTTGGCAATAGAGGGAACGACTTTGAAAATCTCTGCAGCTGATAAATCATCTAACTCATACAAATTTTTGGCATGAGTTTTTGGGATAATAAGAGTGTGACCTTTTGTTGCTTGAGAAATGTCTAAAATAGCAATTAAATTATTATTTTCAAAAACTTTGTAACTAGGGATTTCGCCATTGACGATGCGACAAAAAATACAGTCCATTTTATATCTCCTTTTCTATTATAGAAATTAATTCTCGGTAATCTTTTATCCAAAAATCAGGGTTTGTCGCTAATAATCTTTCCTTTACCAACGACCATTCGATGCCACATGTATAAATTCCAGCATTTTTGCCAGCCATGATGTCTCCGGGATTGTCACCAACCATCAAGGCTAAGCAAACATTATCCAATTTATTAAGTACATGATAGATTGGTTCGGGACTGGGTTTATGTTCCTTGACGCTGCCTAAAAAAGAGTAATGTTTTATATATTTATCAAGATTGAAGTGTTTAATTGATGGCATCGCTGATTCTTTGAATTTGGTAGTGACAATTCCTAAATTTATCTTCATGTTGCTGAGTTTCTCAAGGGTTTCAAGGACATAGGGATAAACAGTGATGTATTCAAACTCGTGTTTTTGGTAGAATGTTCGATAATAATCAATCATTTCTTCAATTATCCGCTCATCATAGCTGACAATTCTAAAAGTTTCTTTTAGGGGAGGGCCAATCATATCGATCAACTGTTGCCTTGTATAAGGAACTTGCGGTTGATAATGGGCAAATGTATGTTTAAAAGATTGGATTATCAATTCATTTGAGTCGACTAAAGTGCCGTCCAAATCAAATAATATCGTATTTATTTTTTTCAAATTTATCACCTTCTATTATTATATCAAAAGTATGTTTTTACTTAAAGTAGGACTTAAAAATTACGCTAATCTTCTTTTAAACAAAGTTACAAATTTACAATTCTTTATGATATAATAATTTTGGTGATTAAATGGGAAAACTGATGATTATTTACAACCCAAAAAGCGGTAGACAGAATTTTTCCAATAAGCTTAATGAAGTCATGGAACGGGTCAAACCACATTTTCATGATATTTTTGTCTATGCGACAGAATATCCTAATCACGCAACAGAATTAACTGAAATTGCTTGTCGAGAAAAGTATGACATGTTGATTATAGTTGGTGGTGACGGAACATTTAATGAGTGTGTAAACGGGTTGATGAAATATGAATACAAACCAAGGATAGGTTATTTGCCGGCTGGAACTTGTTGTGACATTGGGATGAGTTTGGGATTATCGAAGAATATTAAAAAATCCTTGGACATTATTTTTTCGGGTGTTCCTGTAAAAATGGATGTAGTTAAAACGAATGATAGATATTCATGCTACGTTATAGCAACCGGGGCTTTTATTGATATCAGTTATGTTACTGATTCAAAACTAAAAAAGAAAATTGGCTATCTTGCTTATCTAGTCAAAGCTTTTGAAGAGATTTTTACTATACCAAAAATGAAGATGACTATAAATCATAATGAAGAAGTGTATAAAGGGATTTTCAGTTTGGTAATGATTATCAATTCTAAACGTGTAGCTGGTGTAAATATGATTTATAAGCCGAGTTTGGATGATGGATATGTCAATGTAGTATTATATAAAAACATCTTTCCTTTCAATTTTTTCTTATATGGACTTTCATTTATTTTGCCGTTTTGGTCAACGCCTTTGATTACCCGATTTAAAACCGCAAAAATGGAAATAAAAACTGAGACTAAATCCAGTTGGAACATTGATGGTGAGTATGGCGGAAAAGGGAATCAAATAATTGAAGTAAACAATAAAGCCATTGAAATAATTGTGCCTGAGAAAATAAAAAGAAAGTATTTTAGAAATCAATGAAATTTAACCAAGTTATAGTAGTTGAAGGATTTCATGATGAACAGAAAATTAAGTCAATATTTCCTGAAGCTGAATGCATCGTTACAAACGGTAGTGAAATATCTGACGAAACTCTAAACCTTATCTATGAGACGAGTCTTGTCAAAGAGGTTATTCTTTTTCTTGATCCAGACTATCCGGGAAAGCAAATCACCAATAAAATTCTTTCTACTAAAGGAAACTATAAATTAGCATATATCAACAAAGAAAAAGCTATAAGCAAAAACGGGAAAAAAGTCGGTATTGAACACGCCACAAAAGAAGATATAGAAGCTTCTCTATATTCCTTGATGTCAATCGATGAAAATTTGCATAAGATTAATCGTAAGGATTTATTTAAAAGAGGGCTTATTGATACATTCAAATCGTATGAACTAAGAACTTTTTTATGTGGGAAACTCAATATACCCAAGGCTAACGGTAAGACATTGCTTAAATATCTCAATATATTGAATATTGAGATAGAGAGGATTGATGAAATTATCAATGAATTCAAATCATAATGTTAACGCAAAAAAAGTAATTGATGAAGATAAATTTTTTATCAAGAAAAAATTCAGTCAAAATTTTTTGCTTGATGAAAACATCATTAAGAAAATCATAACTGAATCAAAGATAGATGAAAATTCATATGTGATTGAAGTCGGGCCGGGTTTGGGAGCTTTGACTAAACATATTGTTAAGATTGCCAAAAAGGTCTTGCTATATGAAGTGGACGAGGATTTAATTCCAATTTTAAAAGAGTTCTTTAAGGGTTTTGAAAACATCGAAATAATTCATAAGGATTTTCTTAAGGCAGATGTTAAAGGCGATATTGAACAGTATTTAGACGGCTCCCCAAAAGTAGAACTTATCAGCAATTTACCTTATCACATAACTACGCCAATCATCATGAAAGTACTTGAAGAGTGCGAAAACATAAAGTCTTTGACGCTCATGATGCAACTGGAAGTTGCACAGAGATTGACTTCAGTTCCAAACACAAAAGACTATAATGCACTTAGTATCATCATTCAAGATCAAACAAATGCGAGGTATTTGTTCAAAGTTCCCAAGACGGTTTTTAAGCCTAAACCGCAAGTTGATTCTGCTGTAATCAAATTAGATAAGATAGATAGAAACGATAGTTTTGAGAAACAGGAATTTTATCAATTTGTACATAAGGCTTTTGCTCAAAGAAGAAAGACTTTAATAAATAACCTTAATGATGGATACCCTCAATATTCTAAGCTGTACTTTAAAGACTTGCTTGAAAAAAATGGAATTTCTGAAACAATTAGGGGAGAGGCTCTTAGTTTAGAAGAGTTTAAGAAAATATATAGGGATTTTAAGAAGGAGAGAAATTAATGTATTTAAAAAAATCGGATAATGAACTTTTTCAAGTCATCCAAAAGGAATTAGAAAGACAACAATCGCACATCGAATTAATAGCTTCAGAAAATTTTGTTTCACAGGCTGTTTTAGAAGCTGATGGCAGTGTATTGACCAATAAATACGCTGAAGGATACCCGGGGAAAAGATACTATGGCGGCTGTGAATTTGTAGATGAGGCTGAAGAACTGGCGAGAGAAAGAGTAAAAAAACTGTACAATGTTCAATTCGCCAATGTTCAACCGCATTCCGGTTCTACTGCGAATATGGGTGCGTATCGAGCAATATTAAGCCCTGGAGACAAAGTTTTAGGTATGGCTTTGGATCAGGGCGGGCATCTAACTCACGGTCATCCATTAAGTTTCAGCGGAATTGATTATGAATTTCATCCATATTTCGTAAATAAAGATACTGAAACAATTGATTATGATGATTTAGAAAGACAAGCTTTGGAAATAAAACCAAAACTTATCGTTGCCGGTGCCAGCGCTTATCCAAGAATAATCGATTTCAAAAGATTTAGAGAAATATGTGATAAAGTTGGTGCAATGTTAATGGTAGATATGGCTCACATTGCCGGATTGGTTGCGGCTAAATTGCATCCAAACCCATGTGATTACGCTGATATTGTTACTTCCACTACCCATAAAACTCTAAGAGGCCCACGTGGCGGTATAATTTTAACAAACAACGAAGAGATAGCAAAAAATGTTGACAGAGTGGTTTTCCCAGGAATCCAGGGAGGTCCATTAATGCATATTATTGCAGCAAAAGCGGCAGCTTTTAAAGAAGCGCTTACTGATGAGTTTGTCGAATATCAAACTCAAGTCGTAAAAAATGCCAAAGTATTTGCAGATAAATTTATTGAATTGGGGTATCATGTCGTAAGCAATGGCACTGACAATCATTTATTATTGCTTGATGTTTTATCAAAAGCAAACATGTCTGGGAAAAAAGCGGAAAATCTTTTGGATTTAGCTAATATTACTTGCAATAAAAACACGATTCCTTATGACACTAAAAAACCATTCATTACTAGTGGAATAAGACTTGGAACTCCAGCAATGACAACCAGAGGATTTAAGGAAAAAGATTTTGAGGAAGTAGCAATTTTGATTGATATGATTCTGATGAATCCTGAGGATGAATC
>JAVEWC010000005.1:9326-15865 GCA_034004745.1 Candidatus Izemoplasmatales bacterium
AACCATTCATTACTAGTGGAATAAGACTTGGAACTCCAGCAATGACAACCAGAGGATTTAAGGAAAAAGATTTTGAGGAAGTAGCAATTTTGATTGATATGATTCTGATGAATCCTGAGGATGAATCTGTTTTGAAAGAAGTTAAGGAAAGAGTAAAAGTGTTAACTGATAAACATCCATTGAATTATTGATTATAAAAAGAAAAGGTTTGCTCAGATCTATGAGCAAACCTTTATTTGTTGACTTTGATGTTTTTTAATTCTTCAACAGAGAATGTATATTTAGTTTTACAAAACTCACAGACAATTTCGATTTCTTCATTCTCGACAATTAGAGAATTTATTTCTTTTTCATCAAGAGTTGAAAGTCCATTGACAAATCTATCCTTTGAACAATCGCATTGATATCTAAGCGGCATTTCTTCAACGAATTGATGGTCACCTTGCGTGATGAGATTAATTATGTCTTCTGGTTTATAACTATCATTAATCAGTTCGGAGATTGGTCTCATAGATTTGATATTTGTTTCTATTTTGGCGATAGTTTCCTCTTTTACGCCAGGCATCACTTGCAAAATGAATCCACCACTTGCAAAAACTTCATTATTTTCATTGACTAAAACGCCTAATCCGACTGATGAAGGGATTTGTTCGCTTTTGGCAAAATAGTAAGTAAAATCATCAGCGATTTCTCCGGTTTGCAATTCTGCGGAAGAGGTGAAAACATCTCTGACTTTCAAATCCTTTGTCACATGGATGAAACCATTGGTTCCAACAATCATACCGACAGCCAACTTATCTTTATTGGATATGTGGACATGAGGGTTTTCAACCAAACCCTTCACTACTCCGTTGGCATTTACTGAAGCGATTATTTTGCCGACAGGTCCGCCGCCATCAATCCTGATAGTTAGGGTTTGTTCGCCTTTATACATAGCACCCATAATAAGTGAAGCAGTTAAAACTCTACCAAAAGCAGCACTTGCCGCCGGATAAGTATCATGGATTTTTCTCGCTTCTTCAACTAAATTGGTTGTAGTTGCAGCGTAGATTCTCACTGTTCCATCAAAAGCATAGGCTTTTATTAAATAATCGTTCATTTAATCACCATCCCGCTGTAAATTATAACATAGTTACATAAAAAATCTATTATTTTGTATTTTGATTTTTTTAAGATATAATTGTTATGTTGAAGGTGATTTTATGAGTATTAAGATTAGAAACTTGATTTTGGACAATAACGTTTTTGTCGCACCTATGGCAGGTGTGACCGATCAAGCGTATCGATTGATTTTAAAAGAGTTTGGGGCTGGTTTGATTTATACAGAAATGATTTCTGATAAAGGATTATTGTACGAAAACAAGAAAACACAAGACATGATAGAAATTTTTGACTACGAAAGACCGATTGCATTGCAAATTTTTGGTAGTGAAGTTGAAACTATGGTTGAAGCTGCTAAACTGATTGATAAAGAATCTAATTGTGACATTATTGATATAAATATGGGGTGTCCGGTTCCTAAGGTTACTAAAGCTGGTAGCGGATCGAAATTGATGACAGATCCGGAATTAGCTTATCAAATCGTTAAAAATATAGTAGCGGTCGTTAAGAAACCGGTAAGTGTCAAGATTAGAAGCGGCTGGGACCATAAAAGCATCAATGCCGTTGAGTTTGCACAACTTATGGAAAAAGCGGGAGTTTCATTGATTGCCGTCCACGGAAGAACCAAAACAGATATGTATTCAGGGAAAGCGGATTTGGAAATAATCAAAGCGGTGAAAGCAGCGGTTAATGTCCCAGTCATTGGCAACGGCGATATTAAGACGCCTGAAGACGCAAAACACATGCTGGAATATACAAAATGTGACGGAGTAATGATTGGCAGAGGCTTGATGGGAAATCCATGGCTTATAAAACAAACAATTGATTACCTCAATACTGGTATATATGAAAAAGAAATCAGTTTTGAGACCAAGAAAGCATATCTTTTAAAACACTTAAAACACTTGATCGAGTATAAAGGTGACCATATAGCTTCCTTGGAAATGAGAACCCATGGTGCTTGGTATCTAAAAGGATTGCCTGGGGCTAGCAAGGCTAAAACAAAGATTGTAAACGCCAAGGACGTTGAAGAAATAAAAACCATTATTGAAGAATATTTTGAATCAATTAAAAATCATCTCGAGTAAAAACGAGATGATTTTTTAATTAAGATATTTTCGATATTTATTGTAGTAATAATCATTGACTTCAGCTTCAATATGAATCCCATCCTCATGATATACGGCTTCCAAAAGTTTGCAATTGGTTTTAAGTTCCGAATAGATTGCACTGTCTGAAAAAGGAACAAGTAATTTTACTTTATAATTTTTATATAACTCTTTTTCAATCATTTCCAGAAGTTTATTGATGTTTTGATCTTTTTCTGCAGATACCAGAAGGGAATTATTTCTTGTAATTACCGGAATGTCTTTCAAAAGATCTATTTTGTTGAAAATGTAAATGATTGGAATGTCTGTGACACCGATTTCTGCCAATACCGTTTCGACAGTTTGGATTTGATGCTCGAAATTTGGGTTGGCAAGGTCAATAACATGGAGAATTAAAGATGATTCATTGATTTCTTCCAAAGTTGATTTGAAAGCTTCAATCAAGTCGTGAGGTAATTTGCGAATAAAGCCAACTGTATCAGTCAATAAAAAATCATTATTATTTGATAAGACGATTTTTCTGGTTTTAGTTTCCAAAGTCGCAAATAACATATCTTTACTGAAGGTAAAATCTTTATCTTTATTGTCGGCCGCTCGAATTATTGCGTTCATCAATGTTGATTTGCCTGAGTTGGTGTAACCTGCCAACGCAACCGTCTTGATAATTGAACCCTTTCTTTTTTCTCTTTGGGTTCTTCTAACTTTTACCAATTCCTTTAGTTCTCTTTTTAATCTCGTAATCTTTTCCCGCAAAACTCTTTTGTCTAGTTCTAATTGTTGTTCGCCCGGACCTTTGGATCCAGTTCCTGACTTTTGCCTTGAAAGTGATCGATACATACCTACAACTCTTGGCAACATATATGTCGATTGTGCAAGCTCTACTTGTAGCATTGCCTCTTTTGTTTTGGCCCTTTTTGCGAATATATCCAAAATCAGTACGGTACGGTCAATAACTTTGGTTTCTAGTTTTTGTTCCAAATTTCTAATGTGACCAGGGCTCAACTCATCATTAAAAATTACGACGTTGGCATCGTGTAAATTGATCAAATCTTTCAGTTCTGTTACTTTTCCTTCGCCTATATAAAGATTGGCTGTTGGTGCTTCTCGCTTCTGGATTAACTTATCGCACACTTCGACATTACATGCAGATGCGAGGTTTTGCAATTCCTCCATGGTTTCTAAGAAGAATTCATCATTACCCAAATCTATACCGACTAAAATTGCTTTTTCCATATTTCACCTCGTATATATTATACAAAAACTGCCTTTCATTTACAATGAAACTTGAAATTATCTCTATATAATCCCATCTATTTATGATATAATATTTTTTATCTATAATCTTAGTAAATAGGAGTTAAAATGGTCGCAATCAAGCAGAAACTTTCAAATTTACGTACATCATTTAACAACTTTTTTTCTTCAACATTTTCAAGTAGGAGAAAAACCTTTAAAATTGTAGCTTTATTGATTTTTACTACCTTGTTTTTATTACAGGCAGCGATGATAGCCATCAATAATAGCTTTTACAATAATTTCTCTGATGATATCCTCCAATATTATACCATAATGGTAGACTTTATAGCGTCAGTTAAAGAGGGTTCTCTATCACTCTTTAATTTGAACAATTACTTTGGAGCATCATTTTTTTCTGATGTTTATTACATCCCACTAGACATATTTACTTTAATTACTTTCATTTTAAGCTATGTTATGCCAACGGAAATTGCTTATTCGATTACTGAATTCATCAAAATATTTGTTGGAGTCATGGCTTTAGCTTATTATTTCCATTTAAAAGGAATGAAAAATAGGACTATATTTTGGATGAGCATCTTTTATTTTGTTAGTGGTGGCATGGTTAGTTACATGGCTTTTCCGGCATTCTTGTCAATATTCTTCTATTTACCTTTGTCCTTGATCGTAATACATTATTTTTTCCACAAGAAAAGATGGTTAGTACCATTATTTGCTTTCGTTATTGTTTTGTACAATTTTTATTTAGCCTACATGCTGCTGGCTTTTGTTTCTTTTGCTTTTCTGATTGAATATTTTAAATATGAAAAATTCAATTTATTCAGATTGATAAAAGAAGGGGTAATCTTCTTTTCGTCGTTGATCTTGGGAGTAATGATGGCAGCTGTAATCTTGTTGCCTTCAATTACTTTCATTTTAGAGGAAACATATCGTTCTCAGGCCTCTTTCAATGCCTGGATTGTTAATATAGGTTCATATGAACTTAAATTGTTCAAGCCAGAAATATATCTGCGTTATTTGGCAAAGATATATACTGAACAAAGGCCTGTTGCTTTCTATGGTTTTGAAAATGACTATGGGTTGGAACACATATCTCTTTACATAACTATCATCGGTTTTGTATACATGACTTATATCTTCTTTATGAAAGACAAGATAAGTAGGGTCTATAAAATTAGTTTCTTGATTTCTCTGATTTTTATGTTCTTTCCAATCTTCTCTTACGTATTTTCTGGAACTTTCGATAAACCTTATACTAGATGGATAAATCTATTGCCAATAATAATGGTTATGGCGTTGGCTCATGTTTTCAACGAATATGGCTTTGAAAAAGTTAAAATGAAATACTTGACACCAATTATCTCGATTATGTTATTGTTGGACGGTTACCTTATTTATTATTACACCAAAAAATTGGAGTTGGATGTTCATTATGCCGGTAGGGAAGCTATGACGGCAGACACCGTCTTGATGGGGATTGCGGCAGTTTATTTAATAATCTTGCTGATTTTCGGTTGGCTGAAAAAACATACAGTAATAAAATGGTTTATTTGGATTGAAGTCATTATCGCCGTAGGCTATATCTATTCTGGCCCTTTTGCTTTTCAGGGAAAGATTGAAACTTTTAGAGGCATGCATGAAGTCAATGATTTCTTGGTTGAAAATTTGGATAAGGACGAATTTTATCGTGTTTATGTCGATATAAGTCGATTCAAGGCAGAAGATACCAATTTTAATCGAATGACAGTTTTCCCAACCAATACAACGATTTTTCATTCCTGGACAGATTCGGAAACCAATGCCATAAGTAAAATGATATTTGGTTCCAATGAATATCAATCAAAAAGCAAAATGAATTATTTTGGCTATTATATCAATCATTTTTTGAGCTATAAGTATATTTTGGTTGAAGGACAGTATGATTATGCTTTTGATGAGGATTATTTCACTTTAATAGCTTTTAACGATAAATTTAAGTTATATGAACTTAATTACGCGACGAACTTTAAAGTATTTGATACCTATTTTAATTCCGACGATGACGATTCTGTGGGTTACAATAGCTTAAGCGATTTGAATTCATCGCTTATTAGACAAAAAGCATTTTTGATGGCTGCGATAATTGATGTTGAAAAGGGATATGATATGGACCAGTACAATTTCAAGTATTTGGATGATCCAGACAATCAATCTTTAAAATCAATTTCACCTTATAGAACAATTATTGGCCAAACCGTCATAACTACTGGTTATGACAGTTACGGCAATCCTGATAACATCGAAAGGGAATTTTACCTATATGATGAAGAAACTATAGATATAATTTTTGATGCAGGAGCTTTATATATCAAGTTTTTGGACACGAATAGAAAAATATCCGATTTTAATAAGTACGGAATGTTTATGGAATTTGAAGCGGGATACCGTCAACTTTGTCCAGTTTATAGTTTAGGAGAAAATCAAACTGAAGCAGATGCGCCATATCACTTTAAATGTGAATTTTGGGCTAGACCGGTAAAGGTTTATGTCGAAAAGAATGATAAATTAACCACTGCACCAGCATTGAAAATGAGGGTTGAACGCGCATTGAACGCAGCTGCATATTTAGAATATGACTTATCGAATTTATCATTGCCATCGGAATCTGGTTACTTGATGTTTGATATGCACATAGAAAAACCTTTTGAAAGAGTCTTTGTCGTTGATGAATTTGGTGAAGAAAAAGAAAGTTTGGATGGGTATTATTACTATGATGCAAAACCTGACAAAATCTATATCTTCAAAACAGCTGGGATGTACGGATATTCTGATTTGTACAATCTCCGTTTACGATACATTGTTGAAGAAGATATAAATGAAGATATACTTTTATCGCAAAATGAGATTGATAATCGATATCTAAGCATCAATCACGGCAAGATTGTTTTGCAATATAAGAATTTGAATGTCACTGAATATGATCAAATAGTTGTCATTCCGGTAGCTTATTCAGATGATTGGCAATTCACAAGCGAGTTAACTTATGATACAATTAGTGTAAGTGGTGGTTTCATGGGTATTATAATTCCCGAA
>JAVEWC010000005.1:15965-20336 GCA_034004745.1 Candidatus Izemoplasmatales bacterium
TGTCACTGAATATGATCAAATAGTTGTCATTCCGGTAGCTTATTCAGATGATTGGCAATTCACAAGCGAGTTAACTTATGATACAATTAGTGTAAGTGGTGGTTTCATGGGTATTATAATTCCCGAAGGAACTGAAACTGTTGAAGTAACAATGGAGTTTACGCCAAAACGATTAGATCTTGGCGTTTATGTCAGCATGGGATCAATCGCTTTATATTTATTGATATTTATTACTCCGATGTTAATCAAGAAAAAAAAGAGGTAAGAAATAATGAAAAAAGCCAGACTTATCGTACCCGCATATAATGAAGAAGAAAACATTTCTTTGTTTTATAATGAAACTAGTAAATATTTGAAATATGATGATATTGATTTTGATATCTTATTTGTAAATGACGGCTCCAAAGACAACACTTTAAATGAGATACTCAAATTATCAAAAATTGATAAGAAGGTCAAGTACATTTCTCTATCAAGAAATTTTGGCAAAGAAGCAGCTATGCACGCTGGGCTTGAGAGTTCAAGGGATAAAGACTTTATCATCATTATCGATTGCGATTTGCAGCAACCTCCTCATTTGATTACGGAAATGATTCAATATTATCGTGAAGGTTATAAAATTGTTTATACAAAAAGCAAATCAAGAAAAGGCGAACCAAAATTAAGAACATTATTTGCAAATTTATTTTATAAGATTTATAACGCTTATACGGAAAGACCTCTGGATAATGGGGCTAAGGATTATCAATTAATGGATAAGATCGTGGTTGACGCTTTTCTTAAAGTCAAAGACAATTATCGATTTATCAAAGGTATTTTTTCTTGGGTTGGTTATCCAAGAAAATGCATTGAGTATGATTTCATTCCAAGACAGCATGGCAAAAGTTCTTGGAGTTTCAAATCTCTTGTTAAGTATGCTTTTAATGGTATGAACCAATTTTCTACAATTTTATTGGTTCTGCCAATAATGTTTTTGTTTACTGGTTTTTTATTGGTAGTAACGGATTTGATTCTATATTTTACCAATATTTTAAACCTTTCAACTATGATTTTGGGTCTTCATATGTCATTATTGGTAATCTTGATGAGCATTTTAGCTTATGTGGTTATTTATTTACTTTATTCAAATAGAAAGCAGATTATGAATCGACCTATTTACCTGGTGGAAGAAACTTCGGAGGATATTAGTTTTGACTAAGTTGTGGCAATTCATTAAAACAAATTTTTTGACTAAAAAATTTCTAACTTTTGGAATTATCGGTATTTTAAATACTTTAATTCATCTACTTGTATATACAGCTATCTATAATGAGAACACTAGTGGTTTTATAGGGAGCGCATTCTTTTCTAATGCAATAGCATTTATTGTCGCATCGATTTTTTCTTATTTCGCTAATGCCTATTTGACTTTCAAGCCTAAGAATAAATCGACAATGCAATTTTCAATTGTGATATTGGTATTCTTGTCTCGTTTGCTGATAAGCAGTTTATTGGCTGAACTTTTCGATTATATCGTCATCAACTGGATTGGTTTGGATTATGCAGTCTATCCAATTGCCAAATCAATTGCGCCGTTCTTTGCTTCAGCTTTATTGATACCGATAGCGTATTTCGCCTTGGATGTTGTATTCAAAAAAACTGATATTGAAAAATAATATATATTTATCTTCTTTTAGGGGTTATAATTTATAGTATAGAGGTAACGAAAATGAGTAATTTTGGATTGTTGATTATAATTACATATTTATATGCAGTTTTTGTTTTGTTGTTGGAAACAAAAGTAACTTTTATTAAAGCGGGAATATCAAAAGTCATATTTCTGCTTTTATCTGGGTCCAGTTTATATTTCCTGATTACTGATAAAGATACAGATATAGAACTATGGCTCAGAATATTTGTCTTTCTGCCGGTCATTTATTTAATGTTCATGGCTTTTACTGAGGACATCTCCAAAATTGCTAAAAAGACTGGCATTAAATCACTTCGTGAAAGATCTTTGAGCACCAACAATGATTTGGCAGACCATCTTTATCACTCAGTTGATTTTCTATCTAAAAATAAGATAGGAGCTTTGATTACCGTGGAAAGAAATGTCGATTTATCAAAAATAATCAACAAAGCTTTGGTTCTCAATGCGGACGTTTCAAAAGAATTATTGACATCTATTTTTATTCCCAACGCACCACTCCATGATGGGGCGGTTATAATTAGAGGCAACAAAATTCTTTGCGCTAAGGCATATTATCCTTCTTCAAAGAGAACTGATTTACCAATGCATTTTGGTACAAGACATCGTGCAGCCATCGGTATCAGCGAACAGAGCGACGCTTTCACAATCATCGTTTCTGAAGAAACGGGTCATGTCAGTGTGACCATCAATAAAGAAATCGAATATAACATCAGTCGAGAAACTCTCAATTTATATTTTGAAAAATTTTTAAAGATTCAATAAAGCGTACCCTTACGCTTTATTTTTTTTGAAGATAGATATCTTCACTTGATTATGTTATAATTTTGGTAAAGATATGGTGGTGAAAACTTGAGAGAGTATGATTGCATAATTGTCGGCCAAGATCTTTATGCTTTGACTGTAGCTTTGTTTTTGTCTCGCAAGATGAGAAAAGTTCTAGTGGTCGAAGATAGTACTAATCTTCAATTGGAAGATGAAAAAATCAATTTGAAGGTCGAAGAAAAATTGTACAAGTTTTCTTATAATCGCGACAACGTAGTTACCGGTTTGGATGAATCGGGACTTTTATATGCATATATGGATAGTCTGGGATTGTTAAAGAATTTAGAACACTCCAAATTACCGTATCAAATGATAGTTAATCAAAATGGCGATGTGCTCAAACAAATAAATTCATTCGAGGACTATAGGATTTATCTGACAAGACATTATCCAAGAAGCAAGAAAGAGATTGAAAGATTCTTTAAGGATTTGGCTAGACATTATGTGAATTATCAAGAACAATATCGCAATATGTTAAAGAATAAGGATTATACTTTAACTTCCTTGATGATAGAATGGGGTGATTTTTCGCTAAAAGAATTACTTTTCAAGTATTTCACTGACGCCGATTTAATCAAAGAATTTTCTATCAATAATTTTATCAACGGTTTGGACATAGAAGAAGTCAACGCTTATAGTTTTTTTACTAATTTTATCGTAGGATTAAAATCAGGTTTTTATATTTTGAAAAGCACGCATAAAGAATTGTGCGATTCTTGTCAAGAAAAGATAAGATTGATAAATCCTGAAGCTTTTCTCAAAAAGCAAATTAAGGAATATGTGGTAAATGATAAGTCCAGGATTGAGTGCATTATTGACACGGACAATAATCTTCATTATGGCAAATATTATTTTGTCAGCACTGCTGATCCAGTTAATTTTTATGACAGCTTTTTCAAGATAAACGACAAGGACTTGAATATGATTAAATCATATTATCCTAACTTAGAAGGAAAAAAGAAAGTCAGCACACTTTACTTGGTCTTGAGCATAAAGTTGGATGATATTGGCATCACCGAGTTACTTTATTACTTTAATAATGACCTTGATGATGAAATTCAACTGATAAGAATGTATAATTACAGCAAAGCCATCAACCAAGATCTAAGGAAAAAAGAAGGGCTGTTGTGCATAGATTTTACTTCTGACAAGGAATACGAAGTGAAAAAAGATCTAGTCATAAGAAAACTGGATCAATATTTCCCAAAGATAAAGAAGTTTATTACTATCTCAAAGATTGGTAGAAGCAGTCAGTATTTGACAATGCTCAGGGATGAATCCTTAAGAAAAAATAAATCAATCAATGAACTTATCAATGTAGAAGCTTTTGACCATATTCTGGTAATTGAAAATCTTTTTGTTGGAGGAGCTTTTATTAGACCGGAAGCCGCTTTTTATGGGGCGGTAAACCAAGGAATTGTCTTTGGCGACAAGATTGAAGATAAGTTATACTTTGGTGAAGACATCGAAGAACAGGAATACTTGTCAAATGATGAGATTATGATGATGATTAGACATAATTATCAATTAAATGTCTTTGACAATAAAGAATTGCATATTAATTTTCTCATTGGCAAGAGTTCTTACTTCATTCGCATCAAAGGAAAGAATATTGTCGTACATCATGGCAAATATAATAATGCGGATTTATCCATTTATACCACAAATGATAAATTGAGCGAACTTTTATTGAAAAAAACAAGTTTCAAAAAGATATTGGATGCTGGATTCTTGAAGTATAATGGCGATATCGATTTATTGTTTAAAACGGTAAAGGCCTTTCAATTAGATGATTATCAACAATTTGCTCCGGAAGATTACTTAACTTCAAAGTATAAGTTTTTAGGGGTAAAATTATT
>JAVEWC010000099.1:0-4214 GCA_034004745.1 Candidatus Izemoplasmatales bacterium
ACAAGCGGTAAGAAGATGTTCATTACGCCGCAGAGCTGGAATGATATGAAGGTATTGACATCAAAAAAAGGGTGCGGATAAGTTGACGGTAGGGGTTCTTGATTGTAGTATTCATAAATGAATAAAATTTCCGTTGTATATTTGAGAACCAATATCAATATCAAGGAAATTGTGATCAATATTTTCTGCTTTTTTGAAGACAGTTTCTTGAGTACGATGAAAAACAAAATGAATAAAGCTAAAAAACCCAAGAAATAAATCAAATGCGTCAAACTGAATAAATAGGTGGCTGGATGGTCATCCATGCCAGAGGTGGTGAAGAATGAGGATAAAAGCATATACATACCTCCTTCGTTTTATTATACCAAATTTCCATTATTTAGTCGAAATAATTAATCTTGGTTTTTTTCTTGCAATTATCATAAAAAGTAGTAAAATAGTAATACACTCAAAAAATGAGGTGAGACGATGAAATTAACAATCAAGAATCAAATCCGAGAATTCAATAATCCGGTTTATCTTAAAGATTTGGTCAAGGAGTATCCAGGGACATATTATGCCGCTTTAGTCAATAATCGTTTAAGAGAATTGTCCTATAGAGTATCATATGACGCAAAAATTGAGTTTTTGGATTATTCCTTTTATGACTCGACAAGAATCTATGCGACCAGCATGAGATTCTTGATTTGTATGGCTGCCTACAGGATTTATCCCGATGTACAGATTAAGTTCTCCAATTCAATATCGATGGGGATTTATGGCCGGGCGGTGAACACTGTCATCAATAAGGAAATGCTTGACAATATCATCCGTGAAATCAATAAGATCATCAGTGAAGACCATGACATTACCAGAAAGCAAATATCGATAGAAGAAGCAAGCAAATATTATGAAGCATTGGGTTATTTGGATAAGGTTGAAACACTTAAATATCGACGTGAAGCAGTAAATATCTATAAATGTGACGGTTATAAAAACTATATGTATGGCTATATGGTTCCATCGACAGGTTATCTGAAAGACTATGAAATCCATTTCTTGAATCCTGGGTTTTTGGTCAGATATCCGCGCCGAGAAGAAAAGGGAGAAATTCCAGAATTTTCCGATTCGCCTAAGTTCTTCAACGTTTTGAATAAATCAGAGAATTGGGCTGTTAAACTCGGCGTTGACATGATTTACAAAATGAATAAATGCATCGAAACTTGTGACATCAACAAGTTTGTGGAACTTTGTGAAAATCGTCATTTAGAACAATTGGACGAGTTATCAAACTTAATCATCGCTCGGAAAAACATACGTCTAATCGCCATTGCCGGTCCTTCTTCATCCGGAAAGACAACTTTTTCCCGAAGACTTGAGGACACGCTTACGGCCAAGGGTATGAAACCTTTGATGATTTCCATCGACAATTACTATTTGCCGGTCGATCAAGCACCAATCGACGAATTTGGCAAACCGGATCTGGAACATCTTAATTCCTTGGATATTGATTTATTCAATCAAAATATGGAAGACCTTATCAACGGAAAAGAAGTGTCATTGCCATATTACAATTTTAAATTAAAGAAAAGAACGTGGACTGAAGCTTTTAGCATCAAGGAAACAACCCCAATCATCATTGAGGGAATTCATGCCTTGAACAACGAGTTATCGAAAAAAATAGCGGCAGAGAAGAAATTTAAAATTTATATTTCGCCTTTCACGCAAATCAATATCGATTACAACAATCCGATCAATTTGACCGATCTTAGACTTTTACGACGAATTGTCAGGGATTTGCAGTTCAGGAACACCACTCCGGAAGAAACGCTGGATATGTGGCCATCGGTAAGAAGAGGCGAATATCGCTGGATATATCCGCATATTGAAACAGCTGATTATATCTTCAATTCGGAATTGACGTACGAATTCGCAGTGCTAAAGACTTATGCGGAAAATGCCTTGAAACATATTGAAAAAGGCTCACATCATTTTATTCAGGCTAACAGGTTGCTGAAGTTCTTGAAATACTTCTCAACCATTGAAGGTAGCCATGTACCAAAGGATTCGCTTTTGCGGGAATTTATCGGTGGCAGCATCTACGAACACTAAAGTTTATTTAGTGTTCTTTTTTTTGAATTTATGTATCAACTGCGCTACTTTTTGATATAATTAATATAGGTGATAAAATTGGCTAAGAAGAAAATACAGAATGATTATCAAGCTTTCGGACTTACAAGTTTGGAAGTAAACGAACGAATAAACCGCAAACAGACCAATAAGACTGTTAAATCCAACTTGAAAAGTCCATGGAAGATTATCAGCAGTAATCTTTTTTCCTATTTCAACTTGATTTTGGCGATTATCGCCATGTTGTTGGTATCGATAGGAAGCTATGAGAATACTTGGTTTGTGGTTATCGCTTTGGCGAATACCTTGATTGGGATATTTCAGGAATTCAAGGCAAGGGCAATCATTAAGAAATTGTCTTTGATAACCGATTCCAAGGCAACAGTTGTAAGAGAAGGCATCGAGATCGAAATAGCTGTTGATGAAGTGGTTATCGATGATATTTTCATGTTATCGGCAAACAAACAGATCATTACCGACTCTATCATTGAAGCCGGTGTTTTGTCGGTTAATGAAGCAAATATTACTGGTGAGTCACATTCAATCGTCAAAACAGTCGGTGATACATTGTTAAGCGGCAGTTACGTCATCAATGGCGAAGCTTATTGTAAAGCGACGGCTGTCGGTAAAGACAATTACATTGAATCCTTGCAGGCTAAAGTCAAGACCTTGGCGAAACCTAAATCGATAATTTTAAACTCCTTGAAACTATTATTGAAATATATCGGCATCATTATCGTTCCTTTGGGATTGATGACTTTTTATGGCGCTTACAAGAATTCTAATTTTGATTATTTACCGGAATTCATGAACAATACCGAGCTCTTCTATAACGCCATAACCAAAATGGCTGGCAGCATGGTCGCAATGGTACCATCGGGATTATTTCTACTAACGACAATGACTTTCGCGACATCAGTTATCAAACTGGCAAAAAGCAAGACTTTGGTTCAAGAACTTTATTCTATCGAAACCTTGGCAAGAGTTGACACCTTGTGTTTGGATAAAACCGGAACGATTACTGATGGAACGATGAAAGTGGAAAAATTTGAATTCATAAATAATCCACCTCTGGCAATTGACGATTTTAATGAAGGTGTAATTAAAAAACTGATGTCGTCCATGAATTTAGCCTTAAATGACAAAAATCAAACGGCTGAAGCCTTGACTGATTATTTTGGTAAAGAAAACTATTACAAAGTTAAATCAATTGTCAGTTTCGATTCGCAGAACAAGTATTCCTTGGTGGAATTCTCGGAAGGAATTTTCGCCATTGGCGCTCCGGAAATGATTTATAAGAGCAAATACGCTAAAATCAAGAAACAAGTTGAAAATTACGCTGAACAGGGCAAACGCGTCTTGTTGCTGGCACAAGTTTCAAGTATCAAACAAGAAAAAATCGCTGGTGAAGTAAGACCAATTGCCATAATCATCATCGATGACAATATCCGCAGTTCAGCAATTCAAACCATTCAGCAATTCAATGCGGCAGCTGTCAATGTCAAGGTCATCTCCGGTGACAATGCCATGACGGTTTCGGCAATTGCCAAAAGAGCTTCAATCATCGATGCCGACAAATTCATTTCTCTTGATGATGTAGCAGATAGTGAGTTGGAACAGATTGCCCTTAATTACAATATTTTCGGACGGGTGAAACCTCATCAGAAGAAATTGTTGATTGAGCATTTACAAAGTCATGGACGCAAGGTCTGCATGATCGGTGACGGTGTCAATGACGTTTTGGCTCTTAAGCAAGCCGATGTGTCGGTTTCTCTGGGAAGCGGGACCGATGCTTCCAGAAACATTTCCCATCTCGTTTTATTGACAGATGACTTCGCAGCTTTACCTAAAGTTGTGAAGCAAGGTCGTCAAATTGTTTCCAACTTGGAAAAAGCAGCGGTCTTGTATTTGGTAAAAACCCTATACACCATCTTGCTGACAGTGATTTTGTTGTTCACTACCAACATCTATCCTTTCGAACCGGTACAGATGTTTGTGATTGAAACCTTCATGATTGGCGTACCTTCGTTCTTTATCGCCCTTGAGCCTAACAACCGAAGATTTAACGGCAATTTCCTTGTCAATGTTATGAAAAGCGTTCTTCC
>JAVEWC010000100.1:0-4198 GCA_034004745.1 Candidatus Izemoplasmatales bacterium
CTTGACAATCTGACAATTTGAGCCGATTGTAGCTTTATCGAGTGTATTCATCATCTTTTATCCAGCTTTTATGGCTATTCCTTTCTCAATTTGTCGATTTGATAAATAAAGTTAGCAATAACTAACTGTGATAATTATAGAATATTTTAGAGCTAAAAGTCAAGCATTGTTACAAAAAAGTTCATCAGTTATGATATAATATCTTTTAAGGAAGTGATAGCCATGAGAATCTATGAATCCGGCGAGAATTATCTCGAAGCAATCCTGATAATAAAACAAAGACAAGATCATGTTCGTTCCATTGACATCGCCAAGGAAATGAACTTTTCCAAAGCCAGCGTCTCTCGTGCCGTCAACAAGCTTAAAGACGATGGGTTTTTGACAATTGAAAAAGACGGTTTATTGCTACTTACTGATAAGGGGTTGGATTTAGCAACCTTGATCTACGACAGACATCGTTTTTTCACCGATTTCTTGATTTTTTTGGGTGTTGATGAAAACATAGCTGCCCAGGACGCCTGCAAAATCGAACATGTTTTGAGCTCAGAAAGTTATCGAGCAATGAAAAACTATCTTACTAAGGCCAAGAATAAGGATATTTAAAAAGAACTGACTAAAAATCAGTTCTTCTTTTTTAATTAAATTATATCGCAAGTATGTTCTTTTGAAGTATCGATAATCACCGGAATGACAATCGGTTTTCTTTTTGTGGAATTATATAGATATCTTTGAATTTGATAACGAAGATTGTCTTTGTATTTTTGCCAATCAATCGTTTTTTGAGCAAATTGGCGATTGGTTTCCATTTGATAGATGATTTCTATTTCTTTGACGATGTCTTCATTCTCTTTCATATACATGAAACCGCGAGAAACTATTTCCGGAGTGTTAAGCATGGTTTTCTCTTTGGCGTTGATGTTGGCAATAACCAATAAAAAGCCGTCTTCTGCCAATAATTCTCTTTCTTTGAGAACTTGATCGTTAAGGTCGGTTTCATAATTGCCGTCAACCATCAATGTTCCATTTTCCACCATGTCATGATAACGGTCCTTGACACCATTGGTAAAGGAAATCACTTCACCGTTATCAAGTAAAAATACCTCATTTTCTTGATAACCGTATTCTTTGGCTAGATTTGCCTGAGCCAGAAGCAAGCGATACTCACCATTGACGGGAATGATATATTTCGGTTTCAGGAGAGTATACATGAATTTGATGTCTTCAGCTGAAGCATGAAAACGGGAAAAGTAATCTTTGCTGACCTTAATCATTTCCAAATCGATTTTTGCCAGTGTGTCATAGGTTTTGGCTGCGATTTTTTCAGTTCCGATTAGTGGTGGACACAATAATAAAACCGTATCGGTTTGGACTAGTTTAACCAATCTGTCGAAACCCTTAGCCATTCTTTGAAGCATGAAGAATGGCTCATGACGTTCACCAGTCACTAAAAATACAACATCATCAATTTCATTGTCGTTTTCACTGTCAAGATACTTCAAGTTGACCAAACGGTCTTCGGGAACCTTGATATAGCCCATCATTTCTGCGATAAACAATAATCTTTGTGCTTTTCGTCCAATGATGGCGATTCTTTTATTGACCCTGATGGCCTCGTTGATAATCATTTGAATATTGGATAGTTCAGTGGAATACATGGCCACGATAATCCGTTTTTTAGCTTTATTGAAATTGTGCCTGATTAACTTCTTTAATTGATCGTCTCCGGAGGACTTGCCTTGATTCAAGGCACCTTGGGATTCGTTAAGAAAAGCTAAGACGCCGTAATCTGCGATTTTAGCAATTTTTTGAAAGTCGGTACGATAAAATTCAGGAACATCCTGATTGAAATTATAATCGGTTGTATAAACAATCGCTCCGTCTTTGGTATAAATTACAATTCCGGCACTTAAAGGTACTGAATGGGTCGTCGCAAAAAATTCAATATAAAAATCCTCGAATTTAATGATTTTCTTATATTCGACTACGTTCAGTTGATAGATTTCCGGATTAATCTTGTTTTCACGCAAAAAATCTCTGACAATGGCTATGGTATAGTCAGTTCCATAAACAGGTTTATTTAATTGTGACAATACCATTGGCAAGGCACCGATGTTCTTGTCATGGGCATGGGATAAAAAGATCCCTTCCACATCATCTTTTCTGCTTACCAGATAGGAAACATCCGGCACTAAGGCATCAACTCCCAAAAGATCATTGGACGGGTGTTGCAATCCAGCATCAAGAATGATGATTTTCTTGTTTATTTCCAGACAATATAAATTTTTTCCATTATCTCCGAGCCCACCAAGGGCATAAAATTTGATTTGATTCATTTGATCCGCTCATTTCTTAAAAAATATCATTTCTATTATATCTTATTTTCGCTAATTCTTAAAGGCATATGGAATTTATTTTATCAAAAGACAAACTGCTTCTTTTATGATAAAATTAATATTGGTGATACAAATGGTCAATTACCCTAACAAAAAGAAAACAAACAACGTCAAACTCACATCCTCTGCCAATCGCGGGATGAATTTCGAATTGATGATCAATCAAACAAATGAATTTTATCTTGACAACGATATTGCGATCATTTACAAGAAACCCATACCAATTCAAATCGTTTCAGTTGATTATCGCGTCAGGAGTGCAGCCAGAATAACAGAAGCTTATTATAAACTACCGTCTACAACCGATTATAACGGCATTTATCAAGGCCGTTACATCGATTTTGAAGCCAAGGAAACCAAATCCAAAACTTCATTCCCAATCAAGAATATACATGAACATCAAGTGTCTCACCTAACTAGAGTAAAAGAGCACGGAGCCATTAGCTTCATCATTGTTTATTTCGCATTATTGGGGCGAATTTTCCTTTTGGATTCAACTTATGTAGACGAGTTTTATCAAAGGTCCAAGGGAGATAAAAAATCCATCTCCTTAGCAGAATTCGAAAAGTTCGGTCATGAAATCAAAGAAGGATATCGTAAACCGGTTGACTATCTTCAAGTAATCGATGAATATTATTTAAAGGCTCCCCAATAATGAGGAGCCTTATATTTTTTAGATTGTATCAAGATAATTCAAGATTGAATTCCAGTCTTTTTTGATGATTCTGATGTAAGTCTGAACTTGCGTCATTGGTGAAATAGTCGATTTTAATTTTCCTTCAGAAACAGTGTAGTTAAAACTTGCTTTAATTTCCGGAAGCACTTCTTCAGAAATCATCGGCAAAGTCCCCTGTTTAAGCAAAGATGAAAATGGAAAAACTGTTTCAACAAAATCTTTGCTATCTTTCTTTTGCGAATAAACCAGCTTCAAATCCAAAGCATTCTCATTTTTAAGTAAAACAAAATCCATGCTTATTTTTCTTTTACGCGAGTTATCCACTGGAATTAAAGACAAGACATCCATGTTATGATGAATTTTATGCTTTATCTTGATCTTTTTTTCTTTTACAAGATTTAAAAACTCAATTTTAATTTTCTTTAGAACTTCTTCCATCATCAGTTACTTTCTTTCTTGGCTGCCTTGATTAGGACCTTGACCATCTTGTTGGCGAAACCAACAGGATCTTTTATTTCCAACCCTTCAATCAGCAAAGCTTGATTATAGAGAATTTCTGCATAATCAGCTATCGATTCATCATTGGTTTGATAAAGATTGTCAATCGCTTGGAACAACTCGTGTTTAGGATTTATTTCGAGGATTTTTTCCGCTTTGAGATTTTTCTCTCCTGGCAATTGATTCATTACTTTTTCCATTTCGAATGACAAACCGTCACCGCTGACAAGGCAAACTGGCGAGTCAGTCAACCGGGTGGATAATTTAACGTCGCTGACACGATCATTCAACACTTCTTTCAGTTTTTCCAAAAGACTCTTGTTTTTTGTTTCCAGATCCTTGATAACTGATTTTTCTTCATCGTCGAGGATGTCGAGATCGCCTTGGTTGATTGATTTGAATTTCATTTTGTCATACTCGTTCAGCATACTGATCATGAATTCGTCGACTTCATCGGTCAAAACCAATACGTCAAAGCCCTTCTTCTTGACAACATCCATTTGTGGGGAAATTTTCATTGCTTCCTTGGAGTGGGCAGAACCGTAATAGATTTCTTTTTGTTCAGACGGCATCTTTTCTTTATATTCTTTCAGCGTCACCATTTGTTCTTCATTTACAGTTTCAAACAATA
>JAVEWC010000101.1:0-4176 GCA_034004745.1 Candidatus Izemoplasmatales bacterium
GGTTACCCAATAACACCGCAGAATGAAGTGCCGGAATATCTATCAAAACATTTGTTGGCAGCTGGTAAAGTGATTTTGCAGGCAGAGTCAGAAGTAGCTGCCATCAACATGGTTTATGGGGCGGCTGGAGCTGGAAAAAGAGTTATGACTTCCTCTTCTTCACCGGGGATTGCCCTTAAGCAAGAAGGGATTTCCTATATAACAGCGGCAGAACTTCCATGCTTGATTGTTTCAGTCATGAGAGGTGGCCCGGGACTTGGTAGTATCCAACCGTCACAGGGAGATTATTATCAAGCCACAAGAGGCGGTGGAAACGGTGATTATCATTTAATCGTTTTCGCACCGGAAAGCATTCAAGAAACCATCGATGTTATCAAGGAATCCTTTGACATCGCCGATTATTACCGCAATCCGGTCATGGTCTTGGTTGATGGCTTGATTGGTCAAATGATGGAATCTGTCGACTTTGATAAGCCGGTCAAACATCGGGATTTGCCAGCTAAAGATTGGGCTACTACCGGAACTAAAAATCATCCTGGAAGACGTAATGTGGCCAATTCCTTGTATTTGGATCCAGTTCTTTTAGAGAATCACAATATTCATTTAAGTAAAAAATATCAAGAAATTAAGAAAAATGAAACCAGATACGAACTTGTCAATTTCGACAAGCCGGAATATGTTATCGTCGCTTATGGAACAATGGCAAGAATCTGTAGAAGTGCGATTGAAATGCTGAAAAAACAAGGTATAGAAGTCGGCATGATTCGCCCGATCAGTTTGTTCCCGTATCCGAAAGCGGCATTCAATCAAATTCCAGCCAATGTCAAGGGTATTTTAACCTGTGAACTGTCAATGGGTCAAATGCTTGATGATGTCTTGATTGCCAATAACGGCCGTCATGAAGTTGGTTTCTTCGGCAGAGCCGGTGGTATGTTGCCGGATCCGGAAGAAATCGTTGATGCAATCAAGAATTTCAAGGAAAGAGTGGTGAAGTAAGATGTGGGAAACTAAGTATGAAAAATCCTCGGGATTGACAGATAAAAAACTTTCTTACTGCCCTGGTTGTACTCATGGTATCGTTCATAAATTAGTCGCTGAAGTTTTGGTTGAATTAGGAATTTTAGACCGTTCTATCGCGATAGCTTCAGTTGGTTGCTCGGTATTTTCTTATGAATTCTTCAATTGCGACGCTCAACAATCTCCTCATGGTCGAGCTTGTGCTTTGGCAACTGGTGTTAAAAGAGTATTGCCGGAAAATATCGTTTTCACTTATCAAGGCGATGGCGATTTGGCAAGTATTGGGATAGCGGAAACAATTCATGCGGCTAATAGGGGAGAAAACATTACCGTTATCTTCATGAATAATGCAATTTATGGTATGACTGGCGGCCAAATGGCGCCGACGACCTTAATCGGTCAAAAGACTACCACATCACAAGACGGTAGAGATCAAAGCTGGACCGGTAATCCTATCAAGATTAGCGAAATGTTTGCGACTATCGATGGTGTGGCTTATATGGAAAGAGTTGCGGCATATGATCCAAAACATGTTATAGCGGCTAAAAAAGCGATTAAAAAAGCTTTCCAATATCAAATGGAAAATAAGGGCTTCACCATGATAGAAGTTGTGGCGACATGTCCGGTAAACTGGGGCTTGAAACCGGTTGATGCGATGAATTGGTCAAAGACAGCGATGGAACCAGTATTTCCTTTGGGAGTCTTCAAGGATAAGGGGGCTAACTAAAGATGGATGCTAAAAATATTAAGGTTGCCGGCTTTGGTGGACAAGGTGTGATGATGTTCGGTCAAATCTTGGCTTATAGTGCCACCAAAGATGAAATAAACGGACTTTGGTTTCCGTCTTATGGACCTGAAACCAGAGGTGGTACAGCCAATTGTTCAGTTATCGTATCAGATAAACAAATCAATTCGCCGGTATTCAAGAATGCTGACCATTTAGTGGCTTTCAATCTGCCTTCTTTAGATAAATTCAAAGAGCATATAGCTGAAAATGGCTTGGTTTTATATAACTCTTCATTGATTGATGAAGAAGTAAAACTTAGCAATTGTACTGTTGTTGGCGTGCCAATCAACGATATTGCCACCGAACTTGGCAACATCAAAGTTGCCAATATGGTGATGATGGGTTCATATCTCGAACTGACCAAGTTATTTGGTGATGAAACGATTGAATATGTAATCAGAAAGATTTTAGGGGAAAGAAAAGCTGATTTGGTCCAAATCAATAAAGATGCCATTGAAGCTGGGAAAGCCTATGTCAGAAAATTAGGTGTTAAGTATGCTTAGATCAGTCGATGAACTAAGAGTCTTGGCTGAAAAAGTCAACCGCACAAAGATGGCGGTTGTCTTTGCGCATGACGACCACGTGATTGGTGCTATCAAGGAAGCCAGTGATTTAGGCATCATTGACCCGGTACTAATCGGTAAAGAAGCTGAAATCAAGAAATTGATTAAAGAATTTGATCTTAAAGAACCTTTTGAAATCATCAACTGTGAAGACGGTGATAAGGCCACAAGAATTGCCATGGATATGGTCAATCAGAAGCGTGTCGACGTCATCATGAAGGGTTTGATTGATACCAAGGTGCTTTTAAAAGGCGTAGTTAATTCCGAATGGGGTATCAAGGACGCCAAACTCTTAAGTCATGTTGGCATTGTATCCTTTCCAACTCACCATAAGGTATTATTTGCGACCGATGGAGCGATGAACATAACTCCTGACGTCGAACAAAAGATCATGATTATCGAATCAGCGGTAAAACTGGCTAAATCCTTGGGTTATACCATGCCTAAAGTTGGATTGGTTTCAGCGGTTGAAAAAGTCAATCCTAAGATTGAATCAACCGTTCATGCCGAACAGATCGTTAATTATTATAAAGACAAGGAAATAGATTTTTATATTGATGGTCCTTTTGCGGTTGATAATTTGGTATCAATGGATTCTGTTAAACAAAAGAACATAACTTCGATTGTTGGCGGCGATTGTGACATCTTGGTTTTTCCTAATTTGGATGCCGGAAACATTTTTTACAAGACATCGGTATTTTTGGCAAATGGCAAAAGTGCCGGAATTGTTTTGGGTGCAAAAGTTCCGATTGTTCTAACTTCCCGCGCTGACAGCGCAGAAGCAAAACTAAATTCTATTATATTGGCGGTGTTAAATCATGATGGATCAAATCCTGCTCGTAATTAATCCGGGTAGTACTTCTACCAAGGTTGCAATTTTCAAGAATGAAGAAGTAATCAAGGAGAAGACCCTAAGACATGACATCCATGATTTGAAACCTTTCAAGACAATCATCGATCAAATCGATTTCCGTAAAGAAATGATTATAAAATTTTTGACCACTTCCGGGTATCAGTTGTCCGATATCGACGTATTCGTCGGTAGGGGCGGCATGATGAAACCGCTTAAGGGTGGCACATATCCGATAACAGATGAAATGGTTGAGGATTTGTCGAGCATGAAGTATGGTGCTCATGCCTCTGCCTTGGGTTCAATCATAGCTCATGATTTTGCGAAAACCTATAAAAAACCAGCTTATACCGTAAATCCAGTAGTCGTTGATGAGTTTGATGAAATCTCGAGAATCAGCGGTTTAAAGCAAATTGAAAGAAAGAGCATTTTTCATGCCTTGAATCAAAAAGCTATCGCTTTACGCTTCGCTCAATCCATCAACAAGAAATATGAAGACATCAATGTCATTGTCGTACATCTTGGTGGTGGCATCTCAGTTGGTTTACATAAAAGAGGTAGAGTTGTCGATGTCAACAATGCCCTTGGTGGTGACGGGCCTTTCTCCCCAGAAAGAACCGGAACCATACCGACTTATCCTTTAGTCGATATTTGCTTCAGCGGCATCTACAATAAAGAAGAAGTCAAGAAAATGCTGGTAGGTAAAGGCGGGATTGCTTCCTACCTTGACACCAATGACGCACGCATCGTCGAAGAAAGAATCAATAACGGCGACAATGAAGCTAAGTTGATTTTTGATGCGATGGCCTATAATGTCGTCAAAGAAATTGGATCGAAGTATTTTGCGGCTGGTGGTGATATTGACGGCATCATCTTAACCGGCGGTATTGCCTACAGCAAGTACTTCACCAACCAAATTAAAGCTTATGTCGATCCAATCATGCCTTTGACGGTTTATC
>JAVEWC010000102.1:0-4165 GCA_034004745.1 Candidatus Izemoplasmatales bacterium
TTGGAAAATGTGAAACTTATCCCTGAGACCAGTAAAAAAACGGAAACAAAGAAAAAATGACCATAAAATCTTAAGTCTGAGACCCAATAACTCTCAGCTAAATCTTGAAGGGAAGAAAAAAATTGATTGTCAACAGCTTGAAAATTGCTAAAAAAAGATGGCATAATCATAAAATCGTACATTAAATGATCAAAAACCATCATTATTATCGCAAATCCCCGTAAAAAGTCTAATTCCCAGATTCTCTTCATCAAAAAATCCACCTTTTATTAATTATAGAATATTATAACATCAAAAAATCATTTTTTTAAGGTTTTTGATTCATTGACCAATAAAATGCAAAACTTTTACGTATAGATATTAGAAAAGGCGATGACACTTTAATTTTGTGATATAATTAAGCCGAGGTAAGACCAATGCAAATTAACTATGATGATTATATCGATTCCTTAATAAAAAAAGATAACGAAGCCTTTAAAATCATTTATGATAATACCAAGAAAGGCGTTTTTTCCATTATCATATCCATCGTCAAAAATAAGGCTGTGACCGAAGATTTGATGCAGGATACCTATATTAAAATGGTGGAAAAAATACATCAATATAAAAAAGGCAGGAACTTTTATGCTTGGTTGTTGCAAATAGCAAAGAATACCGCACTTGATCATTACCGCAAATTCAAAAAGGAAATTGTCTACGACCCGATGGAACAATCTTATTATCATGATAGCTTGAAAACTGAGGAAAAAACTTATTCAGTACTGGATTTAGTAAAACCGCTTGATGATTTGGAAAAACAAATAGTTCTTCTTCATGCAGTCGACGATATGAAATTTAAGGACATTGCCCAAGTGGTCGATAAACCTTTGGGGACGGTCCTTTGGATATATAATAAGGCAATCAAAAGTTTAAAATCTTATTTGGAAGTGGAGGTGCAAAAATGAAAAGAAAAGAAATTGAAGCTTTTATCAAACAAAAAGCTTTGGCAGAGATGCCGGAAGTCATCGATAGAATCAATCTGGATAGAATTACAATCGAACCGAAGAAAAGAAAAGTTTTCAACTTCAATTTCGGCAACTTCGTTAAGTTTGCCAGTGGTATGATCGCTCTTGTGGTTACTGGTTTTATCGCCTATAATGCGCTTTTTTCCGACAACAGTAATCCGGTGTTGTCGACTGATACCGAAGTTTTGGGTTTTCAGACAATTACCGCTGCTGTGTTATTGGACGATGCAAACCTGGTTGAACTTAGCTATTCTGCACCACTAGAAATTACGGAACTGCAGATGACAACTCAAGAAGTCATGAGTATTGAAGATTATGTCGGCGATATCAACCCATATATGCATTTGATGGAGACAATCATCAACGACAATGACTCTGTAAAATATGAAGAATTCGTTTCAGACGATGAAAATTATACTTATGCTTTCAGTTATACTTCCACTGATTTATCCAAGAATCCAGTAACCTACAAAGTTTACTACAATCTCAACGAAGAAATGGCTAGTGGAAAAATCAAGTTTGGTGAAAAGGAATTTTCTTTCGAAGCTAAAAAAGCTCTGACTACAGTGAGAATCGATTCAGAAAATTATATTACCGTTAGCGATGAATCCACAACCACGCTTCAGAAGTTCAATTATCGTCTTTATCAGAACGGCTTGAAGATGAGTGAAAACAATTTGGAAATTTACAAAGTAAACAATAATATTCGGGTTAGAACAAAAGTCATGAAAAACGGACTTTCACTTAACTTGGATGTAAAAAGAGAATTCTTCAATGAACTCGATGAATTTGAAGTAACTTATGAAATTGAGAATCAGACAAATATGATAAACGGTAATTTTCGCATCAATTTGGAATTTGATTCTGAAGAAAACGGTTATGTCTATCGCTATACGTTTGGCAATAACAATGGCGGAATGAATCAACCGCGTGGACCTTTCATGGGACCAAGAGCTTAAAGTTTTATTTTTTCCAATAAAAATCTGATTGTGTACGTATAATACATACATAATAAATTATAGGAGGAATTATAACATGAAAAAATTAGTTACATTATTATTAGTTTTAGCAATAGGATTGACTTTCGTCGGTTGTAGCGTTGATCAAAGCGTCGCAATCGAAACTGATCAAGAACTATTTACTCTGCAAGCATTAAGTTCTACAAGTTTATTGAATTACAACGATTTGAGCGTACAGGAAACTGCCTTTGTGCCACTTACTGAAGTCACAACCGAAGAAACTACTGAAGCCACTACTGAAGTAGACGGGGAAGATCCAATCATTACTGAAGAAGTAAAGGACATAGATTATTATGTTGAAATGATGGATATGTTCCTGGGTGATGAATCCTTGACTGTAACCGTTGAAGAATCTGATAATGAATTATATGAGTTCAAGACAGTTTATACCACTTTGAATTTAAGTGGCGATACCGTTACTTACACATTCTATTACAACGAATATAGATTAGCAGACGAAGAGTTGGAAACTCCAGCGGTAACTACTGAACAACTTCCTGAAAATGCCAAGAGAAATTTCCATTTCATGGACGAAGATGACAACTTAGTGGCTTACTCAATTGATGGAATATTGATTTACGGTGATATTACCTATAACATCGAAGGCAAGAAAATCGTCAATTCCCAACAAGAAATCTATCGTTTAAGGTCATTTATCGATGAAGAAAATTATGTTATCGTCAACTATCAAAATGATACTACTGATCGCAACAGAGAAAAATTCTTCTTTAAATTGGTTGAAGACGGAATAACTGTAAACGAAGCTAAAGTAATGATGTTTACAAAGTTTGACAGACTTCATTTAAAGTTGGAATTCCTTGAAGGTGACAAAGACTCAAGTTATCTATTCAATGTCCGAACCGAAGGCGACACACAATATATCCATATCGTATATGAAATTAAAGATGGCGAAAGTTATGAAGAAGGATCAATTAGATTAGTTGCTGAAACTGATCCAGATACCGGAGAAACAGTGTATACTTATTCGATGACTCCTGAAAGAGCCAAAGAAAAATATGAAAATTCATTCCGTCACAAAAATCAACATATGAACCAATTTGGTGGTTCAAGACAATAATAGCCAAAAAAAACAAAAATGCAGGTCAAATTGAACTGCATTTTTTTTGTTATTGTAGTATAATTGTTTTACTGCTTGGAGGTTTTTATGAAAAAAATAACAATGTTTCTGTTTTTACTTGGTTTAACAGTTTTTATCGTCTCTTGTGACTTGAAGAATACCGAGAACACTACCACTACAAATAATACTAGTTCATCTACGAGTAGCACTTCAACCGAAGTCACTACCACCTGGAGTTCTTCTGATAATACCACAACTAATACGGTTACTGTTCCTTCATCAACCACTTATCTGACTACTGAATCAACTACCGCAACAACCAACACTACCGTAGTTTTGACTACAGCTACAACTACCGTGCCTACTACATACACAACAACATCAACAACATCATCAACAACATCGGCAACAATTACTACCGCATCCACTACTACTATGGCAACAACTACTGAAATTACAACCAACACCAATGAACCAATTATTCCTGTCGGATATAATTTGTTGCAAGATGAGTTGGAATCAGTGGGTATTCCCGCAACCGGTGATGTCAAAGTTTTGGTTTTTGTCGTTGATTTTGTTGATAGTCAGATAACTGACACAACTAAAGTCATGAATGATGTTGATTTGGCTTTTAACGGAAATTCGGAAGATATCGATTTTGAGTCACTGCATAGCTATTATGGTTTGAGTTCATATGGCAAGTTAAATTTAACCGCTGATATTTTTGGCGTTTATCGAGCTTCCAATAATTCAAGTTATTATGAACAATTAAATGAAAACTTTTATGCGACAGACCCATATACAGGAGAATATCTCTATAATGACGCACCACATCCAGATAGTGATTTGATTTATGAATTGTTGGAATTTTATGACAATCAAATTGATTATAGTGATTATGATCAAAATCAAGACGGTTTTATCGATGGCGTATACGTTTTATACAATCATGATATTTCATATGAAAGCGGTTCGGATTTATGGTGGGCTTATCAATATTATTATTGGTATGAAGACAGTTTTGATGGTGTTTCTCCCAACTATTACGTTTGGTCCGGTATCGA
>JAVEWC010000103.1:0-4135 GCA_034004745.1 Candidatus Izemoplasmatales bacterium
TAGTTTTGACATTTAAGGATGATTTGTCAAGTCTTAACTTGTTTATGACTTCGTCTTGTTCTTTAAGCTTTTCTTCAAAACTATCTTCTAGTTGTTTTAAAGCATTTGCTTTTTCCAATTTGAACTTCAATTCAAGTTCTTTCTTGTCATTTTCAAGATTTGCCATCTTCTTCTGATACTCAAAATCTTGAGACTTTAATTCATCTGCTTTATCTCTTTCAAGACTGGTAATCTTGTTCTTTAGAAGATTTATCTGATCTTTGAATTCAAATTCCTTCTTTTGTAAAGCCAAATCGATATCTTTGGAGTTGCTTTCTTTAATTTTGGTTAAATCTTTGTTTAAAAGTGCAATTTCATTGGTGAGTTTGTTGATTTCAAGATTATATCTTGCTTCAATAGAAGTTCTGATCTTTTCTTCAGCAAGTTCCATATCACGTTTTAATTTGATATTTTCTTCATTGAGGTTCTTTAATGCTTCATTGATTGCATTTTGTTTGGTTAATTCCCATTCTCTTTTTAAAGAGTCGAATCTTCTGTTGTATTCAAGATCTCTTTGTTCGTTTATTTTGTTGGTGATAATTGATAAATCAACGTTATTGATTTCTAAAAGATCGATTTCGTCACCTTTATAAGCATCTTGATTAAGCTTTAGAGTGTGGTCATTGATTATTATTACATCGCTGAGTTTCATATAATACCCCCAAGTTAATGTATTACTTGATTCATTATACCACTTTTTTCCATAAAAAAATCGTTCAAACAAAAAACTCGAGTCGGAATTGCACTCGAGTCATTATTAAATAATAAGTATTACTCCACGTTTCTTATATATGTGACGTATACATCTAACTTATCGCCAGGAACGTCATTACCAACAATATAAATATATCCCTGAGTATTGATGGTGGTATCATAAGTTTGCCAACCAGAATTATTGTGAATAACCACTGTCACTGGAATTATAGATGTATCATAATTCAAATCATAGTACCACCACTTTGTTGTACCATCTTGAATCATATCAATGCCAGGCCATGAAGTTGCAGTTACACCATCACCAAAATAATGAACTTTTACAGTGGTCCAATTTTGCTCGTTGAAGAACCAAATTCTAGTTGTTGATAAAGAATCTAGTGCGCTGGTACTATCATTATAAGTTTCACCATTTGATAGCACATAGGTGCCTGAAGTATCAGTAATTAAGATATCTTTTGTTCTAGGGCCTGTCTCAGGATTAAGGGTAACGTTGTTTACAATGAGGTTGAATCCGTTAGAATCTAAATCTAGAGGAATATATAAATACCACCAATCGGTACTTCCGTCCTGTATTGCTTGTCTACCAGGCCATATAGTGCCATTAGTGCCCAACCAGTAGTTAAATTGAACATTTGTCCAACTATCAGAATTATAGAACCAAACTTGAGTGTTTGTATTGTTTGTAATTACGCTTGAGTAGGTAACGGTAACAATATTACTAGCATTAATAGTAGTTACAAATGATCTATAATATTCGCCAATAGGTTGAGTAAATTTTGAAAAACTCATAACATACTCATTTGTTACTGAACTATATTTATTGCTATAATTAATTTCCGTATTTGCTGTGGATAATGTTGGATTCATTTCAGTATTTGAGTGCACAAAACCATATTCCACTAAAGTTTCACCATCAGACAAATCAAATTGTCCTACTAAAGTTTGATACCCGTCTTTTAATTCGTAAGGCGCGGATACATTTACAAAGGATGATGTTTGTGCAGTATATTCAGTAGTCAATACATATAAAGCTTTTAGAGTGTGATCTCCAGCAACTGTAAATGTATAATTTGAATCATAACTTACAATAACTCCATCTTTTGTCCAATGACTGAAAGTATAATTTTCAGGAGCAGCGTTAGCTGTTACGGTCACAACCTGATTAAAGGCATAAGGACCAGCCACAGAAGCTGTCCCATCTGTTATAGACAAAGTCAAATTATTGACAGCTGTAGAGTATAAAGGATAAACTATTGTGTCAGATGTGAATGTAGCAGTAGAAAAATCAATAGCGGTTAAGCCATCTCTCGTCCAGCCAGTGGAACTTAACCCTGGCTTAGAGAAATTTGTATAGAGTGGTAAAGGATAGGTTTCATTATAAACCATTTTGTTTGTTGGCGTCTCCCCGTCATTGTCAGTATAACGAATTGTTTGAAAATTCAAGTTAGTGTCCATGAAAATAACCGCTACTTCTCCAGCAGGTTTAAAATAATATTGGACATAAGTGTTCTCTGTTACACGAATGCTTATTGCTTGATCTAAAGTAGAAATCAATTTCCCTTGATTGATATACCCAACAAATTCATAGTTTTCTTGAGTTCCTCTGTCAAAAAAAACTGAAGTTCCGTAATTTGTCGTTAAGTTAACGGGAGTTCCTTGAGTACCGTTCAAATTTAAAACGTAAGTATATCCAACTTGTGTAGTTCCTGTAGGTTCTTCAGCTTTTATATCAATATTCAAAAAGCCGATTGTAAGTCCAAAAATTAGGAATAATCCCAAAAATATCTTTTTCATTACCACATACCTCCAGCAATCTCATCACCCTCAAAAGCGCCATTTGGCCCCATTGACGTCGCAATCGCTTCATTAAGTTCAAACTCAACTACTTCGATTGTTGGAGATTGATAAACTTCTTTTTTTGTTTTTGACATGACGTCCTCCTATATAGATAATTTTTGTTTTTTATTAATTAAAAACGCTTACATTCGTTCGTAAAAAAAATAGTTTTCATAATAACAAAATTCGTTTTATTAATAATTATTATTTAACTACATTTTATCATTTTTCATTTTTATTTCAAGCGATTAGCCTATAAAAATCACTCTTGAGAAACGCTGATAAATCCTATAACCAATTCATTGGTTTCCAAAGCATAATTTATAATGAATTCTTCTTCAGTTTCAAGCAATTCAGATACGTATTCTTTATTTATTGTAAGGATATTGCCTACTACTTCATAATCGTCTTCCGTCAGATCAATAGCGCTTATTTGTTTGACACTACCACCGAAAAGTTCAAACTGAAAACTTAAGTCTTTTGTCCCATCAGCTACGACCAATGTCGAACTGATGATATAAGGAACTTCCTTATCAGATTTCGTTATTTTAACCAAGGTTCTTTGATTTTCAGATTCTAAATAAAACTCCACTATCTCGTCGGTTTGATTTAAAATATAGGTTGATTTTATTTCATATTTTTGATTGTTCAGAAATAAGATATCATCCTTATTCAATTCATTCATATCTATATCGTATACTAAAACATCTTCTGATATATCCAAATGAAGTATTTTGATATTCTCTGTTGAGAAAGTGCTATATTGATAATGACTGTCCGCTAACAAAACAACCGAATTCTCATCAGTGGTTTCAAGTGCAGTTGTATAATTTGTTGATGGAGCTGTGGTTTTTGCATTGCAACCTATCAAGCCTAATATGAGTGTTCCTAAGACAATAAAAATCGCTAGTTTTTTCAAAAGTTACTCCTTCTCATTCAGCAAGTAAATATTTATTAATTATATTATAGAATAGGTCAATAATAAATTGAAATATTAAAATTAAAAAAAATAAGTGAAAGCCTTTACAACTTTGCTTAACAGGTCAAAATGATCGTTTTTATCTTATAGAATAAAAAATCTCTTTCATTTTTTAAATTATGGAAGAGATTTGCTTTTTATAAATTATTTATTGCTTGATTCAACCATTCTGCTCTTTTTGTTAAAAAATCAATCAAGAAATACACTTGTTCTTCATAAGCATCTAGTGTCAATATCTCTGGAGCTGTATACCAATCAAGGTTTGAACCAATTATATTCCAAAGTTCAAAATTCAAATATCTTGATCTAGCCATTGAATCAACCAAAGGATAAATACTTTCGATATTGGCCAAGATTAAATCATAAACTTCGTTCCATCTCATTTTTAGATTAGCTCTAAAAGCTGGATACTCCATTAAATGCAGGAAAAAGATATTCTTGTCATATCTGGCAGTATAAAAGCCCTCAGGTCCCCTTAAGTCTTCTTGCAAGTGACCGTAATTGCCGCTGGAAAGATCAAAGTCCCAAACTGGACCCATCTTCAACAATCCACTCTTATCTTTA
>JAVEWC010000104.1:0-4102 GCA_034004745.1 Candidatus Izemoplasmatales bacterium
AGAATGACAATTATCTCGAATCAAAATATGCATATGTCGTTCACGCCGAACCAAACGCAATTTTGAATTCGTCGGTAGATTTAGCTGGTTCCCGGATTTACGTCACGCTTTATCCTTGTAATGAATGTGCCAAGTTGATTATCCAGTCCGGAATAAAAGAAGTCATCTATCTCGAGCATAAATACCCTGAAGACCCAATCTTCATCGCTTCAAAAAGGTTGTTTGATATGGCAAAAATCAAGGTCAGAAAATTAGAGAATTATAAATTAAGGATTGATAGATTATGAATGAACTGACTAAAGCTTACTGGCCTTACGTCAAAGTATTAATTCTCCCTTATCTCTTTTTTGCCTTCGTTTTGTTTTATCCAATTGGTTATTATCTTGACACTCCAGGCGGAATCACGGAAGTCGAAAGTATTATCAGCGTCGATTACAATCAAGATAAGGACATTTCAGGGACAATCTCTTCAACCTACATCGTATCCATCATTCGTCCAACTTTTTTCCAATTCATGATTGGCCAATTTTCAGTTTATAACAACGCAAATATATTAACCGGATCTTATGCCAATTATACCAATGAAGAAAATGCGCAAATCAGTTTTCTGGATAAGGAAACTTCAGTCAATGCGGCTGTGATATTGGCTTATCAGGAAGCACAAAAAGACAATCCGGAGATCTCCATCGATACCTTTGAAAAAGTCATGGTATTTGGCAAGGCTAATTATATGTCTTTTTATGACGACATTGCTTTTGGTGATGAATTTCTTTATGCCATGGGCGATCAAGACGTCATAATTGATGATTTCACCTTAATCAGCACTTACACAACCGAAAAAGACAGTTATGAGTTCTTTTTCAAAAATGACAAGGGCGAGGAGTATTCAAGAATTCTCACCAAAGATCCTGAGACCAAGAAATTCGGACTTACCTTAAAACTTTATTATCTGGTGAATAAAGAGAATACCTATCCTAATTACTCTGAAAGGAATTCCAACATTGGTGGCCCAAGTGGGGGGTTATTGCAGACACTGGCAATATACAACATGTTGGTTGAAGAAGATATTACCGCAGGCAGGAAAATAGCGGGAACAGGTACCATCAATTACGATGGATCAGTTGGCTATATCGGCGGAACTGAACAAAAAATTATAACAGCCTATATCAATAAAGTTGATGTCTTTTTTATTCCTTACCATGATTCTAATTATTATTACGATAATTATATGGAAGCTTTGAGGGCATGTGAAAAACATGGTATCGACCCAACTGGATGGTTGGTTCCGGTCCGGACTTTCGCTGACAGCCTTTCTTATCTAGCTGATCCGGAAGGTTATTGGGAAGGATTTGTTTTATGATGAAAAAATATCTGGAAATTACAAAATCTTATAAAGAAGAATTCACCACTAAAGAGATTCTTTCCGCTATCTATGGAGCATTTATCTTTACATTGTTGATTGCTTTACCGGCTTTGGCAGCCATTGGACAAATCATATCTGTATATCTTTACTATTTGACTTTTTGGGTTGTATTGCTTATAATTGTTATGATTTTATTGAATATGCTATTTCATCATTTCTTGAAAAAGGCTTTAGTACTGAAGAAAAGCGAGATAAAAACCGATTTAAATACCTTGTTTTTGATTGATCAAATAATCATCGACATCATTTTCGTTATTATCGGACTGTTGTTTATTTTTGTTTTCATCCCGATTTTAATGGTTTAGGAGAATAATCATGATTAAATGGATTTTTATAATCTTGACACTAATAGGCATTGACCAGGCATCGAAGATCTGGATTTCTTCAGTTCTGTTGGAACAAGAGAGTATCCCCATCATCACTGATTTTTTTCATTTGACCTATACCAGAAACACAGGCATGCTCTTTGGCGGCTTTACTGGTTTGGCAACTGATTATTTTTGGATTTTCTTGATTTTTGCTGTTTTAGCTTCAGCCATCTTCGGTTACATGTTCTTCAAGAGCGATTTTAAAGATAAACGTCTGATTGTTTATCGCATCGCATTGGCATTATTAATAGCCGGTTCAATTGGCAACGCCATCGATCGAGCTGTGCAAGTCGATCACGCCGTCATCGATTTTCTTGATTTCAGAGGCATTTGGGAATATATTTTCAATTTTGCCGATACCTTCCTTAATGTGGGAATTTTTCTATTTTTTATCGATGTATTCTTTTTGGAAAAGAAGAGGTTGAATGCCAATGGATGATATATTTTTTGAATATCTCGTTACGGAAAACGATGAAACCGATCGAATCGATCGGTTTTTAGCTATAAAGATTGAAAGTTTAAGTCGTTCAACGATTAAAAAGTTATTACTGGAAGGAAAGATTCTGGTCAATCAAACCCAGGTTAAAGCTTCATATGTCTTAAGATTTGGGGATTTGATTGAAGTTATGGATGTCGATTTTTCTGAAACGGAAATTGTACCGACTAAAATGGATTTGGATATTGTCTACGAAGACGAAGATGTTTTGGTCGTAAACAAGCCATCGGGAATGGTGGTTCATCCCGCTCCAGGGCACTATCAAGACACTTTGGTAAACGGACTTTTATGGCATATAAAAAATCTTTCCGATGTCAATGGTGAAATGCGACCTGGTATAGTTCATCGTATCGATAAAGACACATCGGGGTTATTGATGGTTGCAAAGAATAACTATGCTCATGACATCTTGGCAAAAGAGTTGCAAGAAAAACTGACTAAAAGGGAATACATCGCCCTTGTGGAGGGAATAATTGTCAATAAAAGAGGCAAAATCAACGCACCTATCGGCAGAGACAAGAATAATCGCTTGAAAATGGCGGTGACAGCTTCTGGAAAAGAAGCAATTACCAATTTTGAAGTATTGGAAACATACGAAGACAAGACTTTGATTAAATGCATTCTTGAAACCGGAAGAACCCACCAAATACGAGTTCACATGCAATATATCAATCACCCCTTGGTCAATGATTATGTTTACGGTAATGCCAAACCAAATGATTTTGGACAATTCCTACATGCTGAAAGTTTGGGATTTACCCATCCAAAAACAAAGAAGTGGCTGGAGTTTACTTCACCGCTTCCGGAAGAATTCAAATCTTACCTAGAAAAATTAAAGAATTAAGGCTTTTGACACCTTAATTCTTTTTTATTTTCTGATAATTTTTAAAATTTAATTTCGCTATTTTTCTAAAAATTTGTTCACCATGCTTCATCACAATTATTTTGGCGACTGCGTCAACTCCCGGACCTGCACCCTTAGGTAAGGTGATGCCGTATGCTTTTTCCAAAATATCGAATTCCTGTAAGAAACGATATCTGGCGATAATGGCAGCGACAGCTACGGCCTTGTGAATTGATTCGGCCTGAGTCAGAAAATCGATGTTCTTGACAGTTTCTTCGTCTTTCAGATATTCAAAGTAATTTTCTTCCGAACAAAATTTATCTTGGATTATTTTTTGGTATTCTGGATATTTTGAAATCATTTTTTTGATGGCGTGATTATGCAAGTAAGCTTTAATTTTATTGAGATTGAATCCTCTTTCAATCAGTTCATTGTATTTTTCATTATTTGTGACCAAGACTTGATGAGGAATGTTCTTCATAAGTTTTTCACCGATAATCCTGATTTGATTGTCATTTATCTTTTTGGAGTCTTTTATATCAATTTCATCGAGGAACTGGTAGTCCTTAGGGGTAACATAAGCTGCACAAACCACGACTGGTCCAAAAAAATCACCCGTTCCAACTTCATCGGAACCGATAACTCTAAGAGGCAAATACTGATTGTCATAGCCGTTGAATTTTTCTGCGCTCTCATATTTTTCCAGTCCAAGAATTTCTGCCCAACTGTTGTATTCTTCTAGGGCGTCTTCTCCTTGAAACATTACTTTTAAGGAGTTATACACGGTAATGGTAAGTTGATCGGTTTTAAATAGATATTTATGGCTTGAATTGTCGCTTGGAATCATGATTGGTTGATAATATTCTTTAAGTTTGACAAGGTTTTTCTCATCGATGGTAAAAACATAGTTCATTGTCTCATCTCCTATTTCTATTTTAGCATAAATTATGATAAAATAGAAGAAGTGGAGT
>JAVEWC010000105.1:0-4066 GCA_034004745.1 Candidatus Izemoplasmatales bacterium
GCTTGTATCGATGCAGTTAAAGGTATAGGAAACGGCCGTATTGCTTGCTTTACCTCAGCACCTGGTTCAGCGGGAACTCTGGCCGCAGGGGATCAGATAAAACATGTTTTTCCTGATGCGAAAGTTGTGGCGTTGGAACCATATGAATGTTCAACTTTAATGAATGGCGGTAGAGGTCAACACCGTATTGAAGGTATTGGCGACAAGATGTGCACCTTGATTCATAATGTCTTAAACACTGATTTTATCTGTTTGATTAAGGATGAAGAGGCTGTTCAAGGCTTAAAAATAATTCATGACGGAACTGACATCTTGGTTGAAGCTGGCATCAAGAGGGAAACTGCTTTGGCGATGAAGGAGTTGTTTGGCGTTTCCGGTATTTGCAATATCATCGGTGCCATCAAGATGGCCAAGCATCTAAAACTCGGACCTAATGAAAATGTAGTGACGATAGCTACCGATGGTTTTGATCGTTATGATTCAGTCTTGAAAGATTTGAATAGAAGATATCTTGAAACCGAAAACTTTGTTTTAAGAAGATGGTTCAGGGATGATTTTCTCCAAACTTCAACTGACTTTATCGCTGATTACAGACCGTGGTCACAAAAGTTAAAACTATTTGAACAAAAGGAAAAGGATTGGTTGAAGTTTGGTTACAGCCAGGAATACCTTGATTCAATGAAAGACATGAAGTTTTGGGACGATGAATATCAGAAGATTTATCATTATGACGAACTGATCAAGAAAATGCGGGAGGAATAAATCATGGATTATAAAAAAATACTTGAAGCCGCAAGAAACTATGAAAAAGATATGACTGCCTTTTTGAGGGACATGATCAGCATTCCTTCGGAAAGTTCAGATGAAAAACGCGTTATTCAACGTATTAAGGAAGAAATGGAAAAAGTCGGATTTGATGAAGTCAGAATCGACAAGATGGGCAATATCATCGGTAGAATCGGTCATGGCAAGCATTTGCTTGCGATGGATGCTCATATTGATACTGTCGGCGTTGGCGAAATCAAGAACTGGAAATTTGATCCATATGTTGGTTTTGAAGATGACAAAACTATCGGTGGCAGAGGTGCATCCGATCAAGAAGGCGGAATGGCCTCGATGGTCTATGCCGGCAAGGTCATTAAAGATTTAAAACTTGAAGGTGATTATACCTTATTGATAACCGGTACCGTTCAAGAAGAAGATTGCGACGGTTTATGCTGGCAATATCTGATTGAAGAAGAAAAAATCAAACCGGAATTTGTTGTGATAACCGAACCGACCAACTTGAATATCTACCGTGGTCATCGCGGCAGAATGGAAATCAAGGTTTCCACTTCCGGCATTTCCTGTCATGGCAGCGCTCCGGAAAGAGGAGACAATGCCATATTCAAAATGGCTCCGATTCTCATGGAACTAAAGGAATTGAACAACCGTTTACTTGATAATAAATTTTTGGGCAAGGGTACTCTTACCGTCAGTGAGATTTTTTATTCTTCGCCATCGAGATGTGCCGTCGCGGACGGCTGCTCAATCTCGATTGACAGAAGACTTACCGATGGCGAAACTTACCTTAGCGCCATCAAGGAAATTGAAGACTTGCCAAGTGTCAAAAGTGCTGGAGCCAAAGTTGAAATGTATGATTATGCCAGACCGTCTTGGACTGGTCTGGTCTATCCGACAAAATCTTATTTTCCAACCTGGGTCTTACCGGAAGAACATGTCGTGACTCAATCGCTTGTTTCAACTTACAAGAACTTGTTCAATAAAGCACCTTTGGTTGATAAGTGGACCTTTTCCACTAATGCGGTATCAATTATGGGAAGACATAATATCCCTTGTATCGGCTTTGGGCCGGGTAAGGAAGAACAAGCTCACGCACCTAACGAAATCACTTACAAGGAACACCTTGTGAATGCATGTGCAATGTATGCGGCAATACCTAATGTATATTTAAGCAATATAAAATGATGAAAGAGAGAAAATTGTAATGAAACCATTATTTAAAGGTAAACATTTTATCACATTGGAAGAATGGACCAAAGAAGAAATCGACAAATTGTTGGAAGTTTCCAAGGATTTGAAAAAGAAATTCTATAACAATGAAGACACAAACTATTTGAAAAACAAAAACGCATTTTTAATGTTCTTCGAACAAAGTACCAGAACCAGGAATTCAATGGAAGCCGGTTTGGCGCAAATGGGCGGACACGCGATTTTCCTAGATACTTCCAAAATGCAGCTTTCTCATGGCGAGAGCGCCAAAGATACGGCCGTGATTCTTTCCAGTTATGGACATGGCATCGCCTGCAGAAATTGTTTCTGGGGCATAGGCAATAAATTCTTGCGCGAAATGGCTGCCAACTCCACGGTTCCAATCATGAACTTGCAATGTGACCTTTATCACCCGATGCAAGGTTTGGCAGATTTAATGACAATTCAAGAAGTCAAGAAAGAAACAAAGAATTTGAAAGTATCGATTATCTGGGCTTATGCCACAACCCATAAAAAACCAATCTCCGTACCTTTGACACAAATACTATTGTTCCCAAGGTATGGCATGGACGTAACCTTGGCTTATCCGGAAGGCTATGATTTGCCGGATTGGGCAATTGCCAAAGCCAAGAAAAACGCTGAGGAAAACGGTGGAAGTTTCCGAATAACTCATGATATGGCAGAAGCTTACAAGGGCGCTGACATCGTCATTCCAAAAAATTGGGGTTCATGGGTCAATAACCAAAGCGATCAAGTTGTGGATGACTTGTTGGAAAGTTACAAGTCCTGGAAGTGTACTGAAGATATGATGGCTCTAGCGGCTAAAGATGTTAAATATATGCATGCTCTACCGGCCGATAGAGGAAATGAAGTTGTTGATTCGGTGATTGACGGACCGCATTCAATCGTTTATCAAGAAGCGGAAAATCGTCTTCATACCGCTAAAGCGGTCATGGTCATGACCATGGGAGATAAATAGAGCTTTTGCTTATGAGAATTTTCATAGCTTTATGTTTTCCTGAAATGATAAAAAAGAAAATCTTCAACAAAATTGAAGATATTTCTCGGGAATATTTGGGTAGTTACACCACTTATGACAATCTGCATTTGACGCTACACTATATTGGTGAAATTGACAACTCACTTTTGAATAGGGTAATCATGGAAGTGAAGCGCATCACTTTTGAAGAAATCGAGATAATCGTAACCGGAATAAACTCTTTCAAAAACAGTGAGTCTAAGTGCTTGTTGCACCTGGAAGTAAAGAAGAGCCAAGAATTAATCAACTTACATAAAAGATTGATGATAGCCCTAAAAAAAGCGGGAGTGAAGATTGAAGACGAGGATTTCACCCCTCATATCACTTTAGGAAGAAAAGTGGAAATACCAATTGGGAAGGTGAAAAATCTTCAAATTGAAAACCTTATTTTCAGTGTTAAGAAAATATCGGTAATGGAATCGGCCAGAGTGGGAAAAGATTTGGTATACAGTGAATTGGCATAGAAAAAAGGTGCTGGATATCCTCCAGCGCCTTTTTAATATAATGCCTTATTTTTTTCTTGATACTCCTTGAAGAGTTTCAGGCATTGCTTTCTTTCTGTTTCTTCCAAATCCAAGATATTCAAATCTTGGCGTTTATTTTCAATAAATTTGTAGATGAAATCATCCCTGAAGCCGATAGCGTCAGCGTCAGTTTCAACACAGCCGTAATAGACTTTCTTGATGTTTGCCCAAATTATTGCCCCTAAACACATCGGACATGGATAAGCGGTGGTGTAAAGCACCTTGCCGGATAAATCATGGGTGTTAAGGATTTGGGTGGCTTTGCGGATGGCGTTGATTTCTGCGTGTGCAGTCGGATCATGATCTTTTAGAACTGTATTGGAAGCTACTGAAATCACTTTTCCGTTTTCATCGGCGATTAAGGCACCGAAAGGTCCGCCATAGTTTAAATTCATTGTCCTTTGTGCTTCATTGATTGCTAAAAGCATCAATGATTGATGGTTAATGTCATTCATAATCTCTCCTTCTTAGTCTCACATTACAAGGTAATATACATTATAGAAAAAAAATG
>JAVEWC010000106.1:0-4034 GCA_034004745.1 Candidatus Izemoplasmatales bacterium
AAATAGTGAAAGGACTAGAAACACTGGAAAGCAAAAGAAGAAAACAATTCACGATGGCTAATTATTGGCAAATTATCATTTTCATCGTGATGATGATTGTTTTGTGGCGTTTCTAAGGGTAATTTTATAATTATGGCAAATCATCTGAAAGTTTTGACTCCAAATAAGAACAAGAGCAAATTCTTCGGCGTTGATTACTTCTTGAATCTCTATGATGGCTCATTAGAGACATTCCGCTATTTCGCCAGCTCAATTGACGAGTTGATGATTTTTCGTGATGAGATGGTCAGTTTCAATCAAGTTAAATATCAAATGTTTCAACAGGGACTTTATAGTTTGGAACCGGGAAAAATCATCGGCGTCTTCCAAAATCCTGATATTTATGAATCTTTGGACTCAATCGGCTTCATATTGGCTGATTTGAAGAAGTTCAATATGGGGTTATTTCTTGAGACCAATTCAGATAAAATTCTCAATGATTTGGATCTTTTAAAGGATTTTTCTGAAACCAATAGCCTTTTAATCGGCATTCCCATCTACTCGTATTCGCCGCTTGAATTATCATTCTTCAATCAGAAGGCGACCATGGACGCTCAAGTTAAAACGATTCACAAATTGAAAGAAGCAGGGCTAAATGTCGGCATTATTTTCAAGCCTTTAATCCCAAGAGTCAACGACGATTTGGACAATCTGAAAAAAATTATCGATAAAGCGGAAAATTTGGGTTTAGATTTCATTTATCCAAGTTTCACTTTATATTTTGATAGTTACAAAATTAAGAACTTTTATGATATAATAGAAAAAGAAAGACCGGAATTGAAGAATTATTACTTTGATAATTTTGGTTGGAAATACAGTTGGGAAAGTCAAAATCTGGGTGAATTGAAAAAGATTCTCGTTTTTGACAGCAAGAAAAGCAAGATAAAGTATGCGATGAAAGATATCATCGACCTTTATCGTGACGATTCTTATACGCAACTGAAACTATTCTAGGAGGATTCTTATGCATTTATCGAACATTTCACCTGACATGATCAACACCTTCATAATTTTCGGTGTGGTACTACTGGCGATTGTCTTGGCTTATGTCATCTTCTTCATGCCGAAAACCAGGGGCGAAAAAGTAGTAAAGAAAAAGGTAAATAAAGCCGTGGTTATCGAAGAGGAAGAAAAGAATCAAGAAAAAGATCAAGCCATTTTAAACGAAAGCAAGAAATACTCAATCATCATCGATCCACTTCCCGATATTGAACCTTCACCAAAAAAACCTGAGGAAAATTTGGAAAAGATGAGAGCGGAAATGCTTGCTGAAGAACATGAATCGGTTGATGAACCGGTCAATCTTGAAGAACTGGAAATGCAGGCAGAAAATGAGGAAAATCCAAAAAAGATCGAGCCTGAAAAAGAAGATGATGTTACTGAAGCAAAATCCGAAGTAGAAACCAAAGATGAAGAAGCGGAAAAAGAGATAAAGGAAGAAACCAAAGATTTGGGTAAATACCACGTTCTCTACCGTAAAGACGACAATAAATGGTATGTGAAACGCGAAGGTAGCGACAAAATCTTAAGAGTCTTAGAAACTCAAGCCGAAGCCATAGCTTGGGCAACGATTAAAGCCTTGAATCAAGACACGGCAATTGTAATCCATAAACGTGACGGTAAAATCCGCAAGCAAAACTATTAGAGGTTTTGCTTTTTTTTTACCAATAAAAACAATATTTAGTTTGTTTATATTAATGACTAACCAAGAACATCAAAGTTATGATAAAATATCTTTAGAAGAGGTGAAGATATTGAATCGTAATTTGGAAGCCTTGGTCAAGTTGCTCAAACAAGGCGATGAAACCGCATTTCCAAAATTATATAATGAAACTTACCGTCAACTCTTTTTTGTCGTTTTACCGATAATTAGGGATAAATCCCTGGCTGAAGACATCATTCAGGATACTTACTTGAAGTTTCTGGAAAAACTAAGTGAATATCAGGCGAAAAATGTCTTTTCTTACTTGATTACAATTGCCAAAAACTTGGCAATCAATGAGTATAACAGAAGAAAGAAAACGGTAAAAATCGATGATTTTAATGAGTTTTCCTATTATGATCATGTCGAAATCAAGGAAGAAATGAATGAAGCGATTTTAAAGGCCTTGGCGATATTGGAAAGAGACGAAAAAGATGTCTTCTTGTTGCACGTCCTCGAGAATTTAACCCATAAAGAAATAGCAGCCATCATGGAAAAACCAATGGGTACCATAAGTTGGCTTTATGCCAAGGCAATCAAAAAAATGAAAATTTATCTGAAGGAGGAAAAGTATGAATATTAAGAATTTCAGGGATAACCTGAAAGAATCAATGGAGTTCAAGATCAATACCAATGCCGAAAGTATTGATTATCGTGCTTATCTTCCGGATAAGCAAAAAAAACCGATTTTGAGTTTTCGATATATAAGTATATTTGCGACTCTGGTTATTTTGGGAATTTTGACCTTTTTCAACTATCATCCAACTTCCACTCTAAGTTTGGAGATAAACCCGGAAATAAAACTTGAACTCAACATCTTCAATCGCATTGTTTCTGTAAATAGTTATAATTCAGATGGCTTGGCAATGGTTGAAGAATTGGATTTGAAATACAAAAAAATCGATTCGGCAATTGATATGATTTATCGATATTCCGAAGATAACAATCTGCTTCATAATGATAATCTCTATTTATTGATTGGTGTGGAATCAAACGAGAAGAAAACTGTTGAACTGCAAGAAAAAATCGCAGCTATTGAAGTAGAAAATCTTGTCTCAATCGTCATTCCTCTTTATAATCAAGTCGCTCCAACCTCTTCAAATATTCCAGATGCATCTATAGAAGCCGGATATGACAGCAGTGTAGCGCCAAATTACAGTATTCCTGATTTTACCTTGAATAAAGAAGCTTTTTACTTTACTGAAGACTTATCAGACGCAAGAAATCGATTAATCAATTACATAATTCAAACCAATGACGAATACACGACGAGTGAAGATTTGATGTACTTGATTAACTTGCCGCTATGGGCGTTGATGGAACTCTATAATAATTAAAAAAATCTGAACTCAATCAGATTTTTTTTCAAATAATTTAGCAATTCTATAGACCAACAAATATCCGCCCGTGACCATAATTGCCAGCAAGATAACGTGATACCCGTCCGGTATGATATTTAAAAAGGGAATGTTTGTGCCAAAAAAAGGATTTTCCATCAAATACATGTTATTGGCGGAATCATCAAGAAAGAGATTGCCAAACATTGCCCAAGCCGCTACCGTCAGTAAACCGATTGCGATACTATATGCATCGGTTCTTTTTAATTTTATATCACCCTGGTGAATTAAAAAAAGCGGAATCAGCACCAAGAAGAAATGAACCAGCATGCTTCTTACCATTGGCAAGGTAAATGTGAAGGGATTTCCGTACAAAACGGTAACAGGGTAAAGTACGACTGCCAAACCGCCTAAGATTGATGTGAGATAGACGAAAGGTTTTAGCTTTTTGAGATCAAACCAGACGACAAGCGGTAAGAAGATGTTCATTACGCCGCAGAGCTGGAATGATATGAAGGTATTGACATCAAAAAAAGGGTGCGGATAAGTTGATGGTAGGGGTTCTTGATTGTAGTATTCATAAATGAATAAAATTTCCGTTGTATATTTGAGAATCAAAATCAATATCAGGGAAATTGTGATCAATATTTTCTGCTTTTTTGAAGACAGTTTCTTGAGTACGATGAAAAACAAAATGAATAAAGCTAAAAAACCAAAGAAATAAATCAAGTGCGTCAAACTGAATAAATAGGTGGCTGGATGGTCATCCATGCCAGAGGTGGTGAAGAATGAGGATAAAAGCATATACATACCTCCTTCGTTTTATTATACCAAATTTCCAACATTTAGTCGAAATAATTAATCTTGGTTTTTTTCTTGCAATTATCATAAAAAGTAGTAAAATAGTAATACACTCAAAAAATGAGGTGAGACGATGAAATTAACAATCAAGAATC
>JAVEWC010000107.1:0-3988 GCA_034004745.1 Candidatus Izemoplasmatales bacterium
GGACATTGACGCGATAAGCTATGGTGCTATGAATGATATTTCCTTCAATCAAACATCCATCAGCTATAACCGATGACTTTACTTGGCCGCTATTTAAAATCATATGTGGGGGTAAATTAAGGGATTTTGAAAAAACTGGCATTTGTTTCGAAGAATTCAAACCTAAAAAATGCGAATCTTCCAACAAATCCATATTTGCTTCATAAAGCGATTCAATTGTGCCGACATCACGCCAATAATTTTCAAATTGATGGATATGAACCCTACGTTCTTTCTTCAAACAATGAGGGAGAATATCCTTGCCGAAATCAGTTAGATCTGTTTCCGATGAATTGAAAAACAAATCTTCAAGGACGGATAATGAGAAAATATAAATTCCCATTGATGCAAGATTGGAACTGGAGTTAAGCGGTTTTTCTTGAAAACCGACAACTTTCCCTCTGCCATCGCATTCGAGAATGCCAAAACGAGAGGTTTCTTTATATGGAACTTTTGTCGCCGCAATGGTCACATCCGCATCATTCTTTACATGAGTCTCAAGCATCTGGTTGTAATCCATTTTATAGATGTGATCCCCGGATAGAATCAAAACGTATTCAGGCTGATGATCCTTGATGAAGCGGAAATATTGCTTGATGGCGTGGGCGGTACCTTTTTGCCATAAGACGTCTTCAGCTTGGGAATAAGGAGTTAAAAACCTGACTCCGCCATCGATATAGTCAAGATCCCAAGATGCACCGGAGCCAATATAATTCATCAGTTCAAAGGGTTCGTATTGTGTGACGATTCCAACTGTTGAGATGTTGCTATTGGAGATATTGCTCAAAGTAAAATCAATAAGGCGATATTTCGCCCCAAAAGAAACAGCTGGTTTAGCTATCGTTTTGGTAATATCGCCTAATCTGGTGCCTCTGCCGCCAACAAGAATCATGGCTATCATTTTTTTCATATAAATATCACCGATTCTGATATTTGATTATTGATATGGCTAGTGGTGAAATGTTGATGGAAATAGATTGTTGGAATCCGTGACTGAAAATATCGCTTGTTTCAAGAATCGCCCCATTATAAATATTTGAACCGCCATAAATTTCTTTGTCGGAATTAAGTATTTCTTCGTATTTTCCTTTTTCTGGCACACCAATTTTGTAGTCAGAATATGGATTAGGAGTCATGTTGATGATAACGACGCAGAAATCCGATTTGTCTCTTGCAAACCTTAGGAAAGAAAAGATTGATTGGTCATAATTGCTTTGATCAATCCACCGGAAACCGTCCGGTTCATGATCAAGTTCATAAAGACATGCATGGTGATTATATACCTTGATTAAATCCCTGACAAAGCGATTGGCAGCGCTATGCATAGGATATTCAAGCAAGTGCCAATCCAGTTCTGATTTATCTTTCCACTCATGCATTTGCGCAAATTCACCACCCATGAATAGCAATTTTTTACCCGGATGAGTGAATTGAAGGCCCATAAGTAAGCGATAGTTGGCAAATTTTTGCCAATAATCGCCGGGCATCTTGTCAATCAAAGACTTTTTACCATGAACCACTTCATCATGAGAAAGTGGTAAAATAAACTGTTCGGAGTAAGCATACACCATGCTGAATGTTATGAGGTCATGATGGTATTTGCGGCAAATTGGGTCTTTGGCAAAATATCTCAAAGTATCATTCATCCACCCCATGTTCCATTTATAATCGAAACCAATGCCACCATCCAAAACATTCTTGGTTAGATTAGGGTAAGTGGTTGAATCTTCTGCGAACATCATAATGGAATGGTCTTTTTCTTTAATGGCATAATTGAGGTTCTTCAAAAACTCAATTGCGCCATGATTGGTTCCGACATGCATATTGCCGAGGTAATAGACGATGTTGGAGACGGCGTCGATTCTGAAACCGTCGACGTGAAAATAGTCCAGCCAGAAATAGGCATTGGAAATTAAAAAGCTTTTGACGATGCCTTTGCCCAAATCAAGATTGATTGTACCCCAGACGACATTTTCCCTGATATTGTAATCTTCATATTCATATAGCGGTTCCCCGTCAAACATATAAAGACCATGGGCATCCTTGCATGTATGTCCAGGTACCCAGTCCATGATGACACCGATGTTATGTTCATGACATTTATCGATCAAATACATTAAATCTTTAGGAACGCCGAATCTTGAAGTGGCGCTGTAATAGCCAGTGCCTTGATAACCCCAGCTTTCATCCAGAGGATGTTCCACTATCGGCATGATTTCGATATGGGAAAATCCGTGTTCCAAAACATAAGGTATCAATAAATCTACCAGTTCATTGTATTTATGAAAACTGCCATCCGGCTTGGTCATCCAACTGCCTAGATGCACTTCATAAACTGATAATTTTTCTTCTAGGTGATTCCTGTTTTTTCTTTTTTCAAGGTATGATTGATCGTGCCAAACATATCCTTCAATATCATAAACTTTTGAAGATGTTTCCGGTCGATTGTCGGAAAAATAGGCATATGGATCAGCTTTGAAAATGGTTTGTCCATATGAAGTCACAATACAGTATTTATACCTTGTCCATTCTCCTAAACCGGGAATATAAAGATGATAAACGCCAAAGGTATCTTCTTTTTTCATCACATGCGTTCTTGAATCCCAATTGTTGAAATCACCAACAACTGAAACAATTTTGGCATGAGGAGCGTAGACACGAAAATCAACGCCTAACACTTCGTTTTTTTCATTTCTTACTAGATGTGAACCAAAAATTTTGTAAGCTTCCTTCAATTTTCCTTCATTAAAAAGATATAAATCCAATTCATTCATCGCTCATTTGGCCCCCTTCAAGGTATTTTTTTATTAGCTCGTAACGATAACCTTTAGCAAGTAACTTGGTGATTAAAAACTGATTTAATGATTGTTTTGGAGCTTTCTTTTGATATTCATCCTTAAGATAAGCTGCTTCTTTGCTTAATAGTTTCAACTCATCAGTTTTAGAACTCGACTCAGATTGAAAATTTCCAATTAAAGGTGAGATATCTTCGTAATCAAACCCCTTACCCATGCAAAAATCAATCAAGGATTTTTTAGCTTTATAAAATGGCTTACCTTGTAAGGACTTGACTTTTTTTTCAAGCCAAAAATTGATATTGTCCTGTAATTGGATTTCATTGTATATAGATAATGATTCATTTATCGACTCTATTTTTATGCCTTTCAATCTTAATTCTTCACTGATTTTCCTTGGACCAGAGCGCTTGAAAAAAACAGCTTCATGAACGAAATTCTTAGTATATGAATCATCATCGAGAAGTTTCATTTTTTCGAGTTTTGTTAAATAATAAGCGTATTCTTCTACTTGCAGCTTATCAAGATACGCAAATATTTCCTTTCTGGTTCGCGGTTTGAAAAGGGCAAATTTAAGTACTTTTTGATAGTAAGAATCTCTATTGATGGCTGCCTTTATGATTTTGAATTGGTTTTCTTCGATAGTTTTTCCTTGCAATAAACGATATTCGACAATCAAGTCTTCAGAGACGTTGAACGTTGTTTCTTGGTCTTTATTTTCGATGGTCAATTGGTAGTTTTTACCTTTTTTGACCAGTTTTTTTACACTATACATCTTGTTTGCTCTTGACTAGGTAAGCCAATATGAATGGATCCAAGTCTCCATCCAGTACTCTATCCCCATTTCCAGTTTCAAAGTTGGTACGATGATCCTTGACCATGGTGTAGGGATGGAAAACATAAGAACGAATTTGTGAGCCAAAAGCATTGGCCTTATATTCATTGAATGATTCTAGATAGTCATGCTTCTTTTCTAGTTCCAAATTATATAGTTTACCTTTTAAGACCCTTAAGGCAATTTCGCGATTTTGGATTTGAGATCTTTCATTTTGACAAGAAACGACAATTCCTGTCGGAATATGGGTAATTCTGACCGCAGAGTCAGTTGTATTGACTCCTTGACCGCCTTTTCCGCTGGAGCGGAAGGTGTCGAT
>JAVEWC010000108.1:0-3979 GCA_034004745.1 Candidatus Izemoplasmatales bacterium
TGGTAGAGTTCTTGATGATTGGATTTATAAGAAATAAGAACAGGCATTTCATAATATCTGAGTACATGTTATAATATATAAAAATTGTCATTATTGAACTGAACCCTTATCTCTGTCATTTACCCATTACAATCCATTAAATAAGGAGACTTACTAACTATGACTAAAAAAACATCAATAATTCTTTTTGTTTTATCGACTATTATCTTGATCATTGGGGTTATGATTGGCATTCCTCTATATCAATATATAGACACCTATGAGCCATGGTATTCTTTCCTGAGCCTTGAAACATCAATAATGGTTTTAGTAATTATAATTATTATCGCTTTGATTGCTTTTGCATCAATGATTGTATTTACAATTAAGATAATTAAAAAATAATTTTTAAAGACGGCTTTTCGATAAGCTGTTTTTTTATTTGGTCAAAACAATCAATCGTTCTCTAATAGCGATGGAGTCAAAGCCATATTTTTCCTTGATGTAGATAAAAGTTTTTGGGCTATAGAAGAACACATGAGTTTCGTCATTTTTATAATACCAGTTTAGAAAATCCGTATCTTCTGATAATAAATCTGTCATTAAGATTAGTTGACCGCCATTTTTCAGCATTTTATATAATAATGCGAATTCTTTGTCAGGATTATTGAAGTGTTCAATCACTTCAATAGAAATAATAAAATCATAAGTTTCATTCAATAAATGCTTGTTATCGTGAAAATAGGGATCATACATGGCGAGAGATAATCCTTTAGAACTTAAATACTCAGCTGCCACACCTTCTTTACCACAGCCAAAATCCAAGCCTTTGTCACTATTAGTAAAATAATTCTCAACATAGTTCGACAGCGGTTTGATGAATTTAAGGTAACCGAAATCATTAATATTGGTATTGTGCAACTCATATCTTTTCATTTCTTTTTCTTCGGATATGGTATATTCTTCATCAAGAAAAACCGAGTGGCAATTATCGCAATTTCGGTAATCTTTCTGGCGAAAAGAAAGGTAAAAGCTAGTTTTTGAATCACACAATGGACATTTAATCATAAGTTATCTAAGCTCCCGGATAAGTTTTATTATTAATTATAACATTTATAAACGTTTAATGGTCTGATATAATTGAAGATGTAATTAATATCTATAGAGGTAACTGATAATGAAAAACAACAAAAAAGAACTAGTAGAATTGTTTAAGGAAATTGACAAGAAAATAACTAGTCTCGATTTTTCAAGGATTTATCCTGATTTTTCACCATATGACTTTGCCCTCTACAATAGTAAAATAGTTGTGATGAAAGATAGAGTTATCGCTCATGACCATCGCTTTACCGGTAACACAGCCATCATTTTTGAGGGTAAGTATCTAGCAATCTGGAATATAGAAAATATCTATGTTCATTTCAACGTTCTTACCAGCAAGATTGTACATGAGATGTTTCATGCTTGGCAAATGGATTCAAAAGAAATCAGATTTCCTAATGAATTTGTGGGCTTAGGCTACTTATATGAAAAATATAACATCTCACTTAAATATGATGAAACTAGGTTATTGCTGAAAGCATATGATGAAGAAGATAAAGAAGCTCTAGAAAAGTTTGTTTCTTATCGAGAAAAAAGAAGAAGTGATTATGTCAACGAATTATATTATGAAGAAGGTATTGAAACAGTAGAAGGTATGGCAAGATACGTCGAACTTCAAGTATTGAAACAACTTGATGTTCTGGAATATCAAAAAGCCTATGACCAACTCAAAAACACCATAAAGAATATCAGGAATTATATTCCTTCCAGGAGCATATCCTATGAAATAGGAGCGTTGATGTTACTGGTAAAAGACAAATATGGTTTGAACTTTGTCCATAAAATCGGTGAGGAAACAAAACCGATATACCAGATATTGTTTACGGGAATCAAACCTCAACCCGTCTTTTACGAACAAACGAGTTTGGATCTTAATTTCTTGGTTGATTATTATGAAACGATAACAAATCGAATCACAACTATCCTTGAATCAAATCCCAAGGTTCACCTTTGTGAAGAAGTCATTGGTTTCGATCCCTTGAATTCTTTCAGAATCGGACAATATGTCCACTACCGTCACTTTGTCATGATATTGAAGAACAACCGACAGGTATTCATCCATAATGAGTCTGTTGGCGAAATAAATGTAGATAATCGTGTTTTTGTCATTTATGAAAAGAATGGACGATTATGAAAATCAAGGTTATTGACGATGATAGTTTAAGGACAATACTAGTTGAGAAAATTGAAAATCTTACTGAAAATGAAATTTATGATTATTGCATTTTTTTACTTAATAACTGTTCTTTGTACATCGATTACGATTATGAAAAAGATGTAATTATCGAAATGGCAGTTAATGAGTTCGAAAGATACAACAAAGAAAGAACAAAACTTAATTCTCTTCGAAAAATGATTTTCAATATTCACGCTAAAGCGAGAATCCATGATGACTTGATGAAAAATTATTTGAGAAGCATAGGTCATCTATTGGCTACAGCCCACGTTAAACAACACTTGGAAGTCGCGCTTGATTATTGGATCAAAGTTGCTAATGTAAAGAGTAACGGCGACATTAAGGAAAGCACCAAAATCAGGCTTTTACAGATAAGTTTCTTCAACAAAGACTAAATTATAAAACGGAAAGAAAAGAGGTCAAATGACCTCTTTATCTTTTATTCGTAGATGAGAATTCCTGCAACTAAAGCCGCAATTCCAAAGCCCAAAACCAACAGAATTGTTCCTAGTTTTCCAATGTATTTTTCCATTAACTGAAACTTCTTACTCTGCATGATGAAGGTAGGTCTAAGAGATGCAATCAAGAAGCAAATGATACCGTAAACAATTAAAATAATACTCAATACTCTCATAATTTCCTCCTATAAATTACTTCTTTTTGAAAATAATTTCATAAATAAATATGTAAATAAAATATTGTAAATCACTCCAAAAACAAAATAGACCATAACTGAAAAATTGGTTTCAAGCGCAGTTATCAGTTCCATTTGAATCAAACGAGCTGACCAAAATCCTGGAGCGAAAATCAAGAAAACTTCTTGCCAGGACTGAACAAAGAAGGCAATTACCGGAACCATCAAAATCAATCCACTCATCTTCATGATCGCAAAGCCGCTGACTTTATTATTGGCGAATGAATTGACAATCAAGGCAACTCCAGGAGCTTGCAAAGCTCCAAGGATCGAAATCATCAGAATGATCCATAAACTTGAACCAGGCAAAAAGTCAGTTGCAAGAATGATGACTAACGTCGCAATAAACCCAAAGATGAAGCTGATCGCAAGTTTAAATGTCACATACAGTTTTACTGACACCGGCGTTATCTTTAAGCTCATCAAGACGTTATCGTCTTTATCATCCAAAAGTGTAAAAGCAGTCAAAGCTCCAAACATATAGCCTGTCATCAAGATGAACAACATCACGGTGATTTCTGGAATAATATTGCCTGGAGCAAGTGTTTCTCTAAGATATGGCACCAAGAAATATCCAGCGACACCCATGATAACCGGATAGACCATGAAGAATATGTACATGCTGTCACGGAAAATGTTTTTGAGTTCCGATTTTAAAATTGTTTTAAACATAAAAATCACACTCCACTTATCGAAGCGGCGTATTTATTAAAATACGGAACGATAAGAAATTTATAACTTAAAAATCCACCAATGAGTAGATAGCCCAAACTGAAATAATATTGCCAATCAAGCGTAATGCCCTTAAAACCACCCATTATAACTTCCTGGGCTGCCTGTATTGGATTGATCAATAAGATATATTCCCAAATATCAGATTTAAAAACACCGAAACTATATAAAGCGGTTGGCAGTAGGAAGACAAACATCAAAGCCATGATATTGGTCAACATGGTTGTAAAGTCCTTTTGAAAATAAGATATCAATAATCCCCAACTGGTAAAAACGGCAGTGACTACAATTATCGC
>JAVEWC010000006.1:0-10545 GCA_034004745.1 Candidatus Izemoplasmatales bacterium
AAAAAATCGCTTACACTATATAAATAAAGGTTGTTTTATTTTCTGAATTGTTATATAATCATCTTGTACGATGAAATGAAATGGAGGAGATTTAAAATGAAAAAATTATTTGTTTTATTTGTTGCATTAGTTGCTCTAGTAGTCGTAACTGGATGTAACGGCAACACAACAGCTGCACCAACAACTGCAGCACCAACAACTGTAGCACCAACTACTGAAGAGCCAAGAGAATTCGCAGCAGACGGAGAATTCACAGCTTATGTGGTTGGAGTTCACTCAAATGCACCAATGGTTACTACTGTAACAGTTACAATTGAAGATGATGAAATCACAGGTTACGTCATTGATTGTATCCAAGGAAAGAGAACTCAAAACACTGAGACTCTAGTTTATTCTTTCAATTTCAATGCTTCTAGCAAAAAAGAATTAGGTTTCGAATACAAGATGCATTGGTCTGGATATGCAGCAACAGATGATACTCCAACAATCGAAGAGTATCAAACATGGTTAACTGCTAACAGTAAAAAAGAATGGCACCAACAAGCTGCTTTAATCGAAGCATACTGGTTGGCAAATGGTTTTGACTCAGTCACTGTTAATACAGAAACATCTGTAATTGACAATGTTGCTGGCGTAACTATTAAAGATGGTGGTTACACTGATTTAGCAGCTGAAGCTGTTCAACTAGCTAAAGATGGAAAAATGCAAGCAATTCATACTTCACAAGACGACTTATACATCGCAACTATGACAGTAGATGCTGAAGGTAACTTCTCAGAATTGTTAATTGACGTTCTTCAAGGAACTCCTGACACAACAGCGGGAACATTTGCTTGGAGAGAAGAAACTAAACAAGAATTAGGTTTAGAATACAAGATGCATTGGTCTGGATATGCAGCTACCGATGACACTCCAACAATTGACGAATACGAAACATGGTTAGAAGAAAACGATAAATTGGAATGGGTTCAACAAGTTGCTTTGATCACTGAATGGGTTGAAGAAAATGGTTGGGACGAAGATTTAGCAGCTCTTAATGACCGTGGTGGCACTTTGGATGGAACAACTGCAGTTGATGCATTGGCTGGCGTAACAGTTCGTTCACAAGGCTATTATGACGTATTAGCAGATTTATTTGCTAAAATGGCTGAATAACAAAAAATAATGTCTGAAAAAAGCTGTCAAGTTTACTTGGCAGCTTTTGTTTTTATGTTTTATCTTGACTTGAAATTATTATAAAGTTATTATATTAAGAGATGTGGGGTAAATACTATGTTGGATTTTTGGGATATCTTGTTGATAATCATCGCCTTTATTTTTCTGCTTATAGCTATAAGCATTGTTTGGCTTAAAGTGAAATATGTCAAAGACCTGAAGAAGATTAAAGAATCATATCAGAAGATTTTTCCAAACGCAGAAATTAATCTCTTTGATCGCGATAGCTTGTATCAACTGGAGATTATTGAAGAATCAAAAAAGACCATAGTTAAAGTCATCATGTCTCACTTGGAGTATGAATTGATCATTACAAATACTTTTAAATGGGCGGTAAATGACAATCCTAAAGGCTGGTCAAGAAAGACCAAACCAGTTTTTGTAAATGATTCTGCTGCTTTCGATCAATATAGTGATAACAATTTTGAAATAATTAAAATTGTCTTGCTTTACCCTGGAATCAAGAAAGTGATTCGTTATCTCAATGAATCCGACACCGTAATTCTAAAACCAGAAGAAAAAGTCAGAAACATTCAATTTCTCAGTTATGACAATTTGGAGAAATTTCTTTAATCTCCAACACTTTTTTGTTTACAAAATGACCGTTTTGGTTTATTATATTATTACATGCGCCATTAGCTCAGTTGGTAGAGCAAATGACTCTTAATCATTGGGTCCCCGGTTCGAGTCCGTGATGGCGCACCAGATAAAAATAAGCGACTTTTCGTCGCTTTTCTTTTTTTTTCATCCTATGAAAACGCTTTACATTACGAGCTTAAACTTTTATAATATTAATAGATGCTTACTAACGACGAAAGGGGAATAATCAAAGTATTAACTTTGATTAAAAGGTATTTATGATTCTAATTAATGGTTCAAATCTAGATTTGGTGAATTTTAGGAAGATTGTCCTTGAATATGAGGAAGTTAAGATAGATGATTCTTCGAAAAAAAACGTAGAAAAAGCCAGAGAGTACGTTGAACAAGTAATAAAATCAGAAAAAGCCGTTTATGGTATAAACACCGGTTTTGGCAAATTATCCGACGTCTCTATCGATAAATGCGATCTTGCCAAACTTCAAGAAAATTTGATTAAAAGTCATGCCTGTGGAGTGGGCGAAGTTTTTTCGGAAAAAATAGTCAGAGGTATGTTGCTGCTTCGAGTCAATGCTTTAATAAAAGGGTATAGTGGCATCAGATTAGAAGTTATAGAAAAAATGGTGGAGTTTTTGAATAAACGGGTCACACCAGTGGTTTTTTCCAAGGGTAGTTTAGGAGCCAGTGGGGATCTAGCGCCTTTGAGTCATATGGCGTTGCCAATAATTGGCCTTGGTGAAGTTTTTTATCAGGGAGTGAGATTACCTGCGTGTGAAGGTTTAAAACGTGCCAAAATCGAAAAAATTAGTTCTTTGGAAGCTAAAGAAGGTCTTTCCTTGATTAACGGTACTCAAGCAATGACTTCGGTAGCTGCTTTAGCAATAATGCAAAGTAGGAGTTTAATAGACTTATCACAATATAATCTGGCAATGACCATGCAAGCGTTAAATGGAATAATCGATGTTTTTGACCACAAGATTCATGAATTGAGAAATCAAGATGGACAGATAGAAGTTTCACGCAAAATGCTTGATATATTAGCTGATTCCAGATTGATGACCAAACAATCTGAGCTAAGAGTTCAGGATGCTTATTCTTTAAGATGTTCACCACAAGTAATCGGAGCCAGTTTGGATGCAATCAATTATTGTGAAAATATTCTGGTGAAAGAGATGAATGCTGTAACCGATAACCCTTTGGTTTTCGCGGCAGATAACCAAGTTATCAGTGCGGGTAACTTTCACGGTCAACCATTGGCTTTAGCAATGGATTTTTTAGCGATAGCAATAAGTGAACTCGCAAACATCTCCGAAAGACGCTTGGAGAGATTGGTCAATGCAACATTAAGCAACGGTTTACCTCCGTTTTTAGTTAAGAAACCTGGAATCAATTCCGGGTTTATGATTGTTCAATATAGCGCAGCTTCGCTGGTTAGTGAAAATAAAGTTCTCTGCCATCCGGCTAGTGTTGATTCAATTCCGTCATCAGCCAATCAGGAAGACCATGTTTCCATGGGAACCATTGCAGCAAGAAAAGCTCTTGAAGTCATTGAAAACACTACTGATGTATTAGCCATGGAACTATTTACTGCAGTACAAGCTATAGATTTCAAAGGTCACCAATTACTGAGTTCAAAAACAAGAAAGGTTTATGAAACGTTTAGAACGCATATACCTTTTATTGATGACGATGTCATTATGTATGAAAAAATCCATAAAGCTTTTGAAATAGTCAAGTCAGACCAGTTCAGAATCATGATTAGTGGAGGAAAATAAATTATGGAAGTTGCTTTAGATAAAATATTTAATGAATTGCCAGAGAAGAAATCTTTTCAATCAGGGATTAGAAGAGCTCCTAAAAGGGATTTTTCCTTAAGTGAGGAAGAAACTGCCTTGGCGTTGAAAAATGCGCTTCGATATATTCCAGAGAAATGGCAAGATCAACTGGCGGAAGAATTTTTGGAGGAGTTGCTTACAAGAGGCAAAATCTATGGCTATCGCTTTCGTCCTGATGGAAATATCATACCTAAACCAATTGAACAATATCAAGGAAACTGTTTGCCAGGTAAAGCTTTTCAAGTCATGATTGACAATAACTTAAGTTTTGATATAGCGCTATATCCATATGAACTTGTTACATATGGGGAAACTGGTAGCGTCTTTCAAAATTGGATGCAATACCATTTGGTAAAAAAATATCTAGAAATAATGAATGAAGAACAAACGCTTGTGGTAATGTCCGGACACCCATTAGGTCTTTTTGCTTCCGATAAGAAATCACCTCGAGTTATAATCACCAACGGTTTGATGATAGGCGAGTTCGATAATCTTGAAGATTTCAATCGTGCAGTCTCATTAGGCGTTGCAAACTACGGACAGATGACAGCAGGTGGTTGGATGTATATAGGACCACAGGGAATTGTTCATGGTACCTACTCCACTTTATTAAATGCAGGAAGAATGAAATTGGGAATCCCGGAAAATAAAAATTTAGCTGGAAAAATGTTCGTGTCCAGTGGGCTTGGTGGCATGAGTGGCGCTCAAGGAAAAGCTGCATATATTGCTGGAGCAGTTGGGATAATTGCAGAAGTTGATTATTCCAGAATTGAAACGAGATACAATCAAGGATGGATCAATGATGTAAGTGATAATCTTGAAAAAGTATTCGTTTTGGCCAAAGAACACCTGAAAAACAAGACCCCAAGAGCAATTGCTTACCACGGAAATATAGTGGATTTATTGGAGTATGCTTATCAAAATGATATCCATATTGATTTGTTGAGTGATCAAACCAGTTGTCACGCAGTTTACGATGGAGGGTACTGTCCAGCAGGTATTGATTTCTTCCAAAGAACTGAACTGCTAAAAAATGATAAAGAAAAATTCGTTATGCTGGTTGACATGTCACTTAAACAGCATTTTGAAATAATCAAGAAAATCATTTCTAGAGGAACCTATTTTTTTGATTACGGCAATTCATTCCTAAAAGCGATTTATGATAGCGGAGTAATAGAAATTTGTAAGAATGGCGTCAATGATCTTGACGGTTTCATTTGGCCATCATATGTTGAAGACATAATGGGGCCAGTCTTGTTTGACTATGGGTATGGACCTTTTAGATGGGTTTGCCTTAGCGGGTTGGAAGCGGATTTAGAAGCGACTGATAAGGCTGCTATGGAATGCATTGATAAGGATAGAAGATTTCAAGACTTGGATAATTATAACTGGATAAAAGATGCTAAAAAGAATAAATTGGTTGTCGGCACAAAGGCACGCATTCTCTATCAAGATGCCTATGGAAGACTTAAGATAGCTTTGAAATTTAATGAAATGGTAAGAAACAAAGAGGTAGGACCGATAATGCTCGGACGGGATCACCATGATACCGGTGGTACGGATTCACCTTTCCGTGAAACTTCAAACATTAAAGACGGTTCAAACATCATGGCGGAGATGGCAACTCATGTTGCATTGGGTAACGCTGCCAGAGGCATGTCGCTAGTCGCTTTACACAATGGCGGTGGCGTGGGTATTGGTAAAGTCATTAACGGTGGATTTGGCATGCTTTTGGATGGAAGTGAAAAAGCTGATGAAATACTAAAATCGGCAATGATTTTTGACGTTATGGCAGGTGTTTCAAGAAGGGCTTGGGCAAGACAGGAAAACTCAATCAGTACCGTCAAGGAATTTAATAAAATGGATAATAATTCATTTGTGACCCTTCCAAATTTGACAAATGAGAAAAAAATTTATGGTTTAGTAAATAAAAATTACGTAAAGGGTGGTAAATAATTATGAAAATTGTTGAATGCGTTCCAAACTTTTCTGAAGGAAGAGATAAGGAAAAGATTGAAAGAATCGTTTCGGTTTTAAGAAATAGAGAACAAGTGAAATTAATAAATTATGAGGCGGATAAAGATTATAACAGAACTGTCGTCACCTTAATTGGAGATGCCGACAAGATGGTTGATGCAATCATGGATTTAGTTGAAGTGGTTCTAAAAGAGATTGATTTGAATCATCACAGTGGCGAACACGCAAGAATGGGAGCGGTTGATGTGATTCCTTTCATACCTGTGAGTGACATTACCATGAAAGAATGTGTGGATTACGCAAATATTACTGCACAAAGAATTTCGGAAAGATTTGATATTCCTTGTTTTCTTTATGCTGAAGCTGCAAGAGAAGAAAAACGCATCGCCTTACCGAATATTCGTAAAGGCGAATTCGAAGGAATGAAGGAAAAAATTAAACTTCCTGAATGGATGCCAGATTACGGCAAACCTGAGATTCACCCTACATTTGGTGTAATAGGTGTCGGAGCCAGAGACTTCTTAATCGCATATAATATTGATGTTTTAACCAATGACGAGAAAAAAACCGGCAATTTTGCAAAAGCAATAAGACAGTCAAGCGGTGGATTTCAATACGTGCAAGCCGGACCGGTTTTTTTAGAGAATAGGGGCCATACTCAGGTCACAATGAACATTTTAAATTTTAAGAAAAATCCTATCTACAGAATTTTTGAGACCGTAAAAATGGAAGCCAAGAGATATCACATGGATGTTCCTAGCGCAGAGATTGTCGGTTTGATACCAAAGGAAGCTTTAGTGAAATCTTTGGAGTATTATTATGCAGTAGATAAGTTGGAAATGCCTAAAGAAATCAGTTTGGATGAAGTTGTTAAAATGAGCGAAAAATACTTAAAACTAAGAGATTTTTCAAAAGATAAAATTATCGATTATTTTCTTTAAGGTCTATTGAAAATGGAAAAAGTCTTGATATACGATATCAAATATCTCTATACCAACAACAATACCGCACCTGTCAAAGGTGAAAAAATGCGTTCTGTTTCTCGTTTAGAGGACGCTTACATTTATATTGAAGATGGAACCATTAAAGATGTAGGAACTAAAAATTGGGATAAGTATAAATGTAACGATCTTTCTCTATACAATGCAGAAGGAACAATTGCCATACCCGGATTGATTGATAGTCACACTCATTTAGTTTTCGGCGGATCGAGAGAGCATGAATTTTCTAGGAAAATTGGTGGAGAAGATTACTTGGATATTTTAAAGAGTGGTGGCGGGATTTTAAGTACAGTAAGAGAAACAAAGAATGCAAGCTTTGAAGAACTATATAGTCAAGCAAAAAGATCGCTTGACGAAATGTTATTATTTGGTGTTACGACAATAGAAGCTAAATCAGGTTATGGATTGGATCTAGAAACTGAAGTTAAGAGTTTGGAGGTCCTAAAAAAGTTAAATATGAATCATCCAATAGATATTCATGTTACATATTTAGGCGCACATGCTTTACCTAAGGAATATTCAAACAATCGCCAAGAGTTCATTACTCAAATCAAAAAAGACTTGTTGGTAATCAAAGAAAAAAATCTTGCGGATTTCGTTGATGTATTCTGTGAAGTCGGTGTATTTACAGCAGAGGAAACAAAGGAAATTCTTGAGGAAGCTAAAGAACTGGGCTTTAAGTTGAGGGTACATACGGATGAGATCAAGTCTATCGGTGGCACCGAAGTAGCTCTAAAAAATAACGCAAAAACAATAGACCATCTTATGGCAATTACAGATGAAGATATTCTAAAAGTGGCTAAAACGGATACAATTGCCAATTTATTACCTTCAACATCATTTTTCTTAAACAAGGAATATGCTCCTGCAAGAAAACTTATTGATGCAGGCGCAGCTGTAAGTGTTTCGAGCGACTATAATCCAGGCTCAACTCCTTCTGAAAACTTTCAGTTGACTCTACAGATAGCAGCGAATAAATTGAGAATGCTGCCAAACGAGATACTTACCGCAGCTACGATAAATCCTGCCTTTGGTTTAGATATCCATACAAAAGTAGGTAGTTTAGAAAAAGGGAAAATTGCTGATATCACTTTGCTAAATTGCAAAAACTTAGACTATTTTTTCTATCATTACGGTATCAATCACACTAGATCCGTCTTTAAGAAGGGAAAACTGGTGGTCGAAAATAGAAATATTGTGAAGGAGTTATGACATGAAATTAGTAGATTTGACAGTTAAAGAATTTTTATCTGAGCTAGCATCTTCCTCGCCGGCTCCCGGCGGAGGCAGTGTCAGTGCTTTGGCTGGAGCTAATGGCTGTAGTTTATTTGCCATGGTCGGAAACTTGACAATTGGTAAAAAGAAATTTAAAGCCTTATCAGAAGACATTCAAAATGAATATAAAACAACTCTGAGTTATTTTGAGAATAACATTTCTGCATTCACTGAACTTATTGATTTAGATACAGAAGCTTTCAATAAGTTGATGACGGCATTTCAATTACCAAAAGAAAATGACAATGATATAGCGATTAGAAATAAGGAAATTGATAAAGCTACCCTTGGCTGTATTAAAGTTCCGTTAAAAGTTGCGATTTTAGCTTTGGAAACTTTAAGAAAAGTTGAAAGTATGATAGAATATTCTAATAAGAACACTGTTTCTGATCAAGGTGTTAGCGTATTAATGCTTTACTCGGCCATTAATGGCGCACTCATGAATGTTTTAATCAATTTGCCAGGTATTGGTGACGAAACACTAAAGTCTGAATTTAGAGAAACTACAAAAGCGATTTTAAAAGAATCTGACGAACTAAGACAATCTTTACTGGATAAGATACAGACTCTTTTACAATAAATAGGAGGGATTTAATGAAAATATTTGCAGATACAGCGATTATTAGCGAAATTGAAGAAGTTTCAAGTTGGGGGATAATTTCTGGTGTTACTACCAACCCTTCTCTGATTGCAAAATCAGGAATTTCTCTTGAAGACGCGATAAGAAAAATTGTTGATTTGGTAGATGGACCAATAAGTGCCGAAGTTGCTGAAGCTGATGCAGTATCGATGGTTGAAGAAGCCAAAGTGTACTCAAAAATGCATAAAAACATCGTTATAAAAATTCCAATGACGATAGAAGGCGTTAAAGCAGTCAAAATGTTAACTGCTCTAAAGATTAAAACAAACGTTACATTGGTTTTTACAGCTTCACAAGCCTTAATGGCAGCTACTGCAGGAGCAACTTATGTTTCTCCTTTCATGGGTAGATTGGACGATCTTTTAAAGACCAACGATGCAGGATATAACCTACTCAAGGAAATTAAAGATATGTTCAAGACCTATAATTTCAAAACCCAAATAATTGCAGCTTCCATAAGAAATCTTGAACACGTAAACCAATCACTCAAAGCTGGAGCTGACATAGCGACAATCCCTTATAAAGTCTTGAAAGAAATGGTAAAACACGAATTAACAGATAAAGGTTTAGAGATTTTCAGAGAGGCGGCAAAGAAATAAATTATGATGAGTGATGAAGTTAGAAGTTTAGCGAAACAGGCATTCAATCAAACTTGGGATTACATTGAAAAAGAAAACAGAACGGTTGAAGAAACACTAAAAATGATTGATTTGACTTTCAAGTCGAAATATTACTGGTCTTTAGTTGGTAATCATGTTAATTTCATTAGGAGCAATTGGCAAGTGTCACGTGTTTTTGCAGAGGCTAATCTTCTTGAAGCTTGTCTTTATTATGCTAAAAGAGTGCTTGATGACACAATTAAACTTAATCTCCAGGATTTTGATCTTTTCTTTGCTTATGAAGCAAATGTCCGAGCTTATCATTTATTGAAGGATTTCAACCATCGAGACTTAATGTTAAAGAAAGCGAAAGAAGTCATAAATCACATCGAAAAGGATTCTGATAAAAAATATTGTTCACTTGAACTAGAAAAAATCTTAAAGCTTTGAATAGTTGAGATGTTGTTTAATCAACATCTTTTTTTATGATTTTTTTGTGAAGTCAGTTCTAATTATTTGACATATGACAACCTGTCATATAAAATGGTATCGAGGTGATTATTATGCCGTTTGATACCTTTTACAATCTTCCAGATGAAAAAAGACAGAAAATAATTGATAATGCAGTAAAAGAATTTTCCGATAATCCTTTTTCCGAAGTTTCAATCAATCAAATAGTAAAAAACTCAGAAATTTCAAGAGGTAGTTTTTACACGTATTTTGCGGATAAATACGATTTGTTGATTTACCTTTTGGCAACATTCAAACAGAACGTAAAAAGAATCATGGAAGAGGCTGCCATTGATCAAGCAGGCGATTTAAAACAACTTATAATTGGTCTACATAAATACATTTTTGACCTTTATCAAAATGAAACAAACCAAAAATTCATCTTTAATGTCATTATTTATTTTCAAACTCACCTTGATGAAGAAATTAAAAACAAAAAACAACAACTTCCAGATTTAGCTGATTGCGACGATGTGTTTCGTTTACTTGACCTTACGCAATTCAACTTTTCATCGGAGCGAAAAATAAAACAAACGATTGATATTGCTTTTTCAATTCTAAAAACTAATATTTACAACACAGTTTCAAAAAAAATAGATTTTCAAAATTCGAAACAGTCACTTGAAGAATATCTAAATATCTTGGAGTATGGCTATAGGGGGAATAAAAATGCTTAAACTAAAAAATATTTCAAAAACATATGTAATCGGGGAATTTTCCCAAAATGCTCTGGACAATGTATCAATTGAATTCAGAAAAGCGGAATTCGTAACAGTTTTAGGCCCTTCAGGGTGCGGCAAAACAACTATGCTAAATGTTATAGGCGGATTGGACCATGCTGATAAGGGTGATTTGATTATCAACGACAAATCGACCAAGAATTTTACTGATCACGA
>JAVEWC010000006.1:10645-18954 GCA_034004745.1 Candidatus Izemoplasmatales bacterium
GGATATCCAATAACAGTGACTGAATCAAGATTAGATTTTGAAAAAATGAGACAGGCAACTGAAACAGATTTGTTGATGTATCCTGAACAGGATTACGCAACAATGTATGATGAAAATAGATTTCAGAGCTTTTTGGTTAAAAACGATATAACTGATGATTATATACAATATGTTGATGCTTATGTGAATGGTGATGGAGTTGAAACGCTCAGTGGTGTCAAATATCAAAGAAAAGTTAATATGGCTTTATTGAAATATATGGAAGTTCAACCTTTTGGCGACGTTTATTTTCCAATCCATTCCGAGACTATTGTTGAAAATGAGGATACAAATCCTGGCGATGTCTTTGGTTTTGGCTTTTCTTTCTTCACTTTACTTCCTGAAGGCGATGTTTTCAACAACAACTATGAAGTTATTTACGGCAACCCAGTAACTCAGGATTTTGAACAAAAGAACTTTCAAGTATATTTAGTGGTTGACGAATATAATCGTATCTATAAATCGACTCTCCAAATTCTAGGTTTTGATCCTAATACAGAAACGACTTTTGCTTTCGAAGATATCATTGGTACAGAATTCAAACTTTACATGGGTGAATACAACATGCAAACCTCAGATATAACAGAAGCAATGGATGTTACAATTGCAGGTGTTATCAGAGCTAAAGAAGGATCTAATGTTGCATTATTATACAACGGTCTAGGTTACACTTCAGAACTTGCAGACTATCTATATACCAATTATCCTGATGAGGTTGGTGGAATAGATACAATCTCTCTATACCCAAGCAATTTTGAAAATAAAGATTTAGTTAAGGAATATTTGGACAAATACAATGAAGGCAAGACAGAAGCAGAAAAAGTTGAGTACGTTGATCAAGCGGCAACAATTACTTCGATGGTCGGTGGAGTTATAGACACCATTTCTATTGTATTGATAGCTTTTGCTGCCATTTCATTAGTTGTGTCATCAATTATGATTTCAATCATTACTTATATCTCTGTTTTGGAAAGAACTAAAGAAATTGGTGTTTTAAGAGCACTGGGAGCGAGAAAGAAAGATATCTCCCGAGTATTTAACTCAGAAAACCTAATAATTGGTTTTGCAGCAGGGTTGGTAGGCATTATCGTTAGCATTCTTTTAATAATTCCAATCAACATAATAATCGAGAATTTAGCGGATATGCCTAATGTAGCAAAACTATCCATTTTACATATCAGCGCCTTAATATTGATTAGTATAATACTGGCTTATATTGCTGGTTATATACCTGCCAGAATGGCCTCAAAAAAGGACCCTGTGGTTGCTTTAAGGACCGAGTAAAGTTATCAAAATAAATATACAAAAAAAATCTTATATGGTATAATTGCTTACGTTAAGCAAATTACCATATATTTTTTTTATGGAGGTAAAATTTATGGATTTATTTAAGAAATGCGATGAGTTTACATTAGCCGAGGAATATAAGGAATTAGGAATATACCCTTATTTTCATGCTTTGGAAACTAAACAAGATATAGAAGTAATGATGGAAGGTAAGAGAAGAATCATGATTGGGTCCAATAATTACCTTGGTCTTACTGGAGATAAAAGAGTTATCGCCGCCGGAGTCAAAGCTTTGACCGAATTTGGCTCTGGAGTTTCCGGATCAAGATTCTTGAATGGTACTTTAACAACTCACTTGGAATTGGAGAAAGAGTTGGCGTCGTTCTTAAACAAAGAAGCTTGTGTAACCTTCTCAACTGGTTTTCAATCAAATCTAGGCATTCTTTCTGCTATTGCAGGAAGAAATGATCTGGTTTTCAGCGATAGAGAAAATCATGCTTCCATTTATGACGGTATTAGACTTTCATATGCGGAGATGGTGAGATATCATCATAACGATATGGAAGATTTGGAAGTCAAGCTAGCTAAAGCTGATCCAAACAAAGGAAAATTAATCGTCACAGATGGCGTTTTTTCGATGAGCGGAGATATCTGTAAACTTCCGGATATTGTCAGGTTAGCAAAAAAATACGGAGCAAGAGTCATGGTTGATGACGCTCATGGCTTTGGTGTATTGGGGGCACATGGCAGAGGAACCGCAGAATATTTCGGTTTAGAAAAAGACGTTGATATTATTATGGGAACTTTTTCAAAATCACTGGCAAGCCTAGGTGGTTATATGGTAGCCGATAAAAAGGTTGTAGAATACGTTAAACATAAGTCAAGACCATTCATCTTCTGTGCTGCTATAACGCCAGCAAATGCAGCTACAGCACTTGAAGCTTTAAGGATATTGAAACAGGAACCAGAAAGACCTAAAGCATTATTGGACATCGCAAAATATGTCAGAGAAGGTCTAAAAGCAAAGGGTTTGAATATTATTGAAAGTTCAATAGCCCCAATAATTCCAATCTATACTTATTCTATGCTCAGAACGATAATAGCGTGTAAGTTGCTCTATGAAAAAGGTGTCTATGTTAATCCGGTACTTCCTCCAGCTACACCTGAAGGAGAGTGTTTAATAAGAACCTCCTATACTTCAACTCATACTAGAGAATTAATGGATGAAGCAATCGAAATCATTGGTGAAGTCTTGAATAATTTACCGGAAGACGATGAATCATTGATGGCTTTGCTTGAACATAGACATGAGTAAAACGGTTGTCATTAGTGGTGCTTCGAGCGGAATCGGCTTGGCTACAGCCCATCTTTTCCATAACAAAGGCTACAATGTCATTGGCATTTCCAGAAACTATCCCACTGATAAGTATAATTTTAAGTATCTTCTCTGTGACATAACAAAAGAAGATGAGGTAGAAGCTCTAAAAGATAAATTAGTTCAAATGATTGATTCGATAGACGTACTTGTGAATTGTGCAGGAATGGGTGTCTCAGGAGCTCTAGAATATAGTACGCTTAAAGAAGCAAAAAAAATATTTGACGTTAATGTCTTCGGTCACTTTTTATTGACTAAGAATCTGTTGCCATTATTAAGAAAAAGTAACTCAGCTAAAATTATCAATATTGGATCAGTTGCTGGAGAAATCACCATTCCTTTTCAAACATTTTACTCCATGACAAAAGCTGCTATTAATTCCTTTTCTGAGGGTCTAAGAATAGAACTTGCACCATTTAATATTCAAGTCTCAAACCTTCAACCAGGAGATGTAAAAACAGATTTTACAAAGAATCGAGAAATGCCAATAGTTCTCGAAGATGATATTTATAAAGATCGGATTAAAAATTCGCTTGCACGAATGGCAAAAGACGAAGAACAAGGAATGCCGACCTATATTCTCGCTAAAGCAATATTTAATTTAGCAAACAAAAAAAGGCTTCCTGTGGCTAAAACAGTAGGCTTTCAATACAAACTATTTGTATTATTAAAACGATTATTACCAAAACGACTGGTTAGTTTTATAATTAAGAAAATGTATGGATAAACGTTGTTTTCCATACATTTTTTATTTTTATGATATAATCTATATGAGGTGATTAAAGTGAAAATATACGTAGATAAAAAAATGATGGGAAAAAATAATTACCCCAAATTAGTCAGTACTTTTTCAAATGTAGAGTTCGTTGAAGATTTGGACAATAACCCCGATGTAGAAGCCATGGTCATCATGAATTCACAATTAGCCAAGTTGGATATTGCTAAATTTTATAAACTTAAATGGATTCAACTTTTAATGGCAGGATATGATAATGTTGATGTTGACAGTCTAAAGAATAAAGGTATCATGCTAAGCAATGCAAGAGACATCTTTTCAATTTCCATCGCGGAAGATGTTTTTTCGAAAATTCTTTTCTTTAACCGAAATACTGCTTATTATCTTGAATCCATGAAGAATAAACAATGGATTCCCATAAAAAAAGAGCCAGAAATTTTTAATTCTACAATCTCAATCTTAGGCACTGGTTCTATCGGTCAAGAAGTTGCCAAAAGAATGAAAGCATTTGGAGTAAAAAAAATCCTGGGTTATAGACAGACATCAGCAAATGTACCTTTTTTTGATGAGATACATACTGGAAACTCGGGGCTTGACTTTGTTATTAAGGAAGCTGATTATCTCATCTTGGCTTTACCGCTCAACAAATCAACTTACCATATAATTAACAAAGAAAAAATTTCTTTGATGAAGCCGGAAGCTGTATTGATAAACGTTGCCAGAGGTGATATCATTGAACAAGATGACTTGATTAAAGCCCTAAAAGACAAGGCAATTAGGGGTGCTGGACTTGATGTTACTTCACCGGAACCGCTACCTTTCGAATCCGAACTATGGAATCTTGATAACGTTTTTATCACCCCACATAATGCATCTAGTAGCCCTTATATGAAAGAACGTCTATATAAAATGACAGTCATGAATCTCGAATTGTTCACAAAGGATAAAACACCTAAATATTTACTGTAAATTAAAAAGGTAATCTCGTCATAAGATTACCTTTTTTTTGTTCTTACAATAATTTTTCAATAACTGAAGCTAACTCTTCTGGTTTAACTTTTGATGCATATCTACCGAATACATTACCATTTCTGTCGATGATGAACTTAGTGAAGTTCCATTTAATATTTGAGCTTTTCAAATCATCATCTACTGGTTGTTGATTTATTTCGTACCCAGGGGTTTCATCAACCGGTTTAATTCTCTTCAAGTATTTAAAGAGTTCAATTGCATCATCTCCATTTACTTTGATTTTAGAATAAGTCTCAAAAGTAGTATGGTAATTTGCTTGACAGAAACCGGCAATTTCTTCATCAGAACCAGGGGCTTGATTCAAAAATTGGTTGCATGGCAAATCGATTACTTCCAAACCGAGATTGCGATATTTTTCATATAGTTCTTGAATACCCTTATATTGTGGTGTATATCCACATTTTGTAGCGGAGTTGAAAATTAACAATACCTTGCCTTTAAACTTGTCCAATTTAACGTCTTCACGTTCTATATTCTTGATTGAATAATCGTATACTGACATTTATATCACTCCTTTTTAAGTATATTCTATCATTCTTTGATAATAATAAAAAGCGATTTGCTAGGAATTAAGCAGATCGCGTTTTTTCTTTATTCTTAAATAAACAATTACCATCAATATTAGACCTACTACGATCATTAATACTGAAAAGTCAAATACCAACAAAGGTTTTATACCATAAAGAAAACCACCTATGAGCGGACCTACAATCATCCCGATTGAGTAAAATGACTGTCTGATTCCCATAATCGAACTATAGAAACCTTCATTCGCATTATCGGCTATAAAGTTTTGTTCCAAAGGCTGATAGATAGATTTGCCGATTATATAAACCATATAAATCGTATATGCAGCAATTATAAACTGGTTTGATCTAAATACGTAAATAACCGCGAAAACACTTATGATTTGCGTTAATATCATAATCAATAAATTTTTATGTAACTTGACAATCAACGGAACAACCAAAACGCTTGTGGCAATAGAAACAATTCCGGTTACAAAGACAAAATTACCGATATCCTGGGAGTCGTAGCCTAAGTCATTAAAATAGACATCAAGATACTTGGAAAGATTGGTTATAGAGATGCTAATGAAGGTAAGTGATACAAGAAAGAGCAAAAGATTAAAGTTGATTTTTTTGATATTCTTGAAACTTTCCATCATGGTAGGCTTTTTATGGGCTTTATTCAAAACATCATTCTCATTGATGAAAATGTAAACCATCAGTGCGTGAATAAGGTTCAATGAAGCTTGGATTAAAAATATTACTTTTGGATCAGAAGTGTTTAGAACACTATCGAGAAAAACATTTGTATTGATAAATCCACCCAAAGCATATCCAATGGATGCGCCAAGAGCTAGAGCGGCTGCCATCCATGCTAAATGTTTGGCTCTCCTGCTTGATTCGCTGACTTCTATCATGTGCGATATAAAAAGTGTCATGCTTGCAGAAACTCCGAAACCGCTGACGAATCTAAAAAAAACCATCCAATACATGTCGCCAACGTAACCAAAACCAATTTGACCAATGCTATATAGCAAAAGTCCCAGTACCATCACAAAGCGTTTTTTGCCCTTGTCCGCTAGAATTCCCCAAATAGGTGCGCCTACCATCAATCCAAAACTCATGGTTGAATAGAAAAAGCCGAACATATAATCAGGAATATCTAGTGATCTTACAAAAGCAGGAGTTACAGGGTGACCAAGATTATGAAGAATGCCTTGAATAAAATATAAAATTATTAAACTCACAACCGCTTTTTTCATAGTAATCTCCTAATAATTTACTATGATATTATACCGTACTTCCAGTTTTTAATGAAATGATATGTTATAAAAAAAAGCAACTTTTCCAAGTTGCTCTTTACACTATAAGTTAAATCTATTTTTCAGGCTAATTAATTCATTCTTTAATACTTCAGGAATCCTGTCTTTATATAAATCATTATAATAATTTTCAATTGAAGCGACTTCGTTTTTCCAATCTGCTTCATCGACTTCAAAAAGTTTCAACAGGTTTTCGTATCGAATATCAGTCCCTGACAAATCCAAAGCATTTAGTGCGGGGAGAATGCCTATAGGAGAAGATATATAATTTTCCTTGTTCTCAGTTCTTTCTAAAATCCACTTCAAGACCCTACTGTTTTCGCCAAAACCAGGCCAGAGAAATTTGCCGTTTTCTTTTCTGAACCAATTGATATAGAAAATCTTTGGCAACAACTCATCATTACTTTGTCTGGCAACCTTTTGCCAATGATTGATGTAATCTGCGATATTATAACCAATAAATGGCAACATCGCAAATGGGTCTCTCCTGACTTTGCCAATATTTTCATCAATGCTTGCAGCTGTTATTTCAGATCCCATAATCGAACCATAGAAGATGCCATGATTAAAACTGTAACTTTGCATTACCAACGGAATGGTCGTTGGCCTTCTTCCACCAAATAATATGGCAGAAATAGGAACTGGAGTTTCATATTCCTTCGCTAAAGTAGGACAATTAGTTAGTGGTGCGGTAAATCTAGCATTTGCATGGTCCGGTCTATTCTCCATACCCTTATACCAATGATTTCCGTGCCAATCTATTAGATGGTCAGGTTCATCCCCCATCCCCTCCCACCAAACATCAAAATCATCCGTTAAGGCCACGTTTGTGAAGATGGTATCGCTTTTTATTGATTCCATGGCTGTTGGATTAGTTTTGTAAGATGTGCCCGAGGTTACTCCAAAAAAGCCTGCCTCTGGATTAATAGCGTACATTTTACCGTCATCATGGATTTTTAGCCATGCAATGTCATCGCCAACTGTTTCTGCTTTCCAACCCTTAAGTGTCGGGTTAATCATCGCTAAGTTTGTTTTTCCACAAGCGCTTGGAAAAGCACCGGTAATATACTTAATTTGGCCTTTGGGATTTGTGAGCTTCAAGATTAGCATGTGTTCAGCCAACCAACCTTCATCCTTAGCTATGGCTGAAGCGATTCTTAATGCGAAGCATTTTTTCCCTAATAGTGCATTTCCACCATAACCTGAACCATAAGACCAAATCATTCTTTCTTCAGGGAATTGGGTGATGAACTTCTGTTCTATCGGTGCACAAGGCCATAGCGGGTCAGTAATACCGTCAATGAGAGGGTAACCTACTGAATGAAGACATTTAACAAAATCATGGCCATCTTCAATCATTTTTAGAACCCTGTTGCCAGTTCTAGTCATTATGTGCATGTTCAAGGCTACATAAGGACTATCAGTAATTTCCACACCCAATCTTGACATATCCAAACCGATAGGGCCCATTGAAAAAGGAATGACATACATGGTTCTTCCAGTCATTGAACCTTTATACATGTTCCACATCAAAGGCATTAATTCATCTTTGTTGATCCAATTATTTGTTGGACCAGCAGTTTCTTGGTTAGAAGTAGAAATGAATGTTCTTTTTTCCACTCTGGCAACGTCTGAAGGATCAGATCTAAATAATAATGATCTTGGTCTTTTTTCTGGATTCAATCTTATGGCTTTACCAGAAGTAACCATATCTTCCGCCAAAAGATCGTACTGAAGTTGTTCACCGGTCCAGATAACGACATCTTTAGGATTCAAATGTTCCTTAAGTTCGCTGATCCAGGCATTTAAAATTGTGTTTTTCGTCATTTGTATCTCCTTTATCAGATTTATTTTAATATTTTGCCCAAGTAGGACAAATATTTGTTATAATAAGTAAGAGGTGTAAAAATGGAAATAAAAAATAAAAGCATAGCGTTATTGATTGACGCTGAAAACATTAGTTCGAATTATATCGAAACAATAATTGATGAAGCAAATAAATATGGAAC
>JAVEWC010000109.1:0-3954 GCA_034004745.1 Candidatus Izemoplasmatales bacterium
TATGCCATTAAATTGGGACATAAAAAAGCCGCTGATTTATTGATAGCCACCGATCCGGATGCGGATCGTCTGGGAATAGCCGTATGGCATAAGGAAGATTATATTCTTTTGAATGGTAATCAGACCGGTGCACTATTGATATATTATATTCTGAATGAAAAACAAAAAAAGGGCATTCTACCTGACAAAGGTGTTGTTTTCAACACCATTGTCACAAGTGATTTGGGAGCTAAAATTGCCCGAAGTTTTGGTATGGACGTCATTTCTACCCTTACCGGTTTCAAGTTTATCGGTGAACAGGCAAGATATCTTGAACAAGAAGATAGAGAATTTATCTTCGGTTATGAAGAGTCTTATGGTTATGTCATCAACGACGGTGTCAGGGATAAAGATTCGCTTCAGGCTATCTTGATGATTTCTGAAGCTGCAAACTATTATTTGACTCAGGAAAGTAAAACTTTGTATGATAAATTACTGGAAATATATGAGGAGTATGGCTACTATCTCGAAGGATTGAAAAATATTCATCTGTTGGGAAAAGAAGGACAAGAACAAATTTCTCGCATCATGGATTATTTCCGGAATAATCCACCACAAAGAATCAATTCCCGACCAATTGTTAAAATAGAAGATTTTCTTCTGTCCGAAAGATATGATAAAGGTAAAATCGAAACGATTGACTTGGACAAGTCAAATGTATTAAAATATTATTTGGATGATGAGTCATGGTTTGTCTTGAGACCTTCTGGTACGGAACCAAAACTCAAAATCTATGCTGGTGTCATCGGTGATACTCTAGCCAATTCTCATGAATTGGTTGATTCATTGCTGGAAGAAGTCTATGACATCACCAGAAAGGTTGATTAAAGTGTTAAAATATGTAATTGCGATAGCGATTATTGTTGTGATTGTCGGTTTGTACTTGTGGTCATACGCCATCAATGCCAAAACCGAAAAGCCTGAAGGCTGCGAAGACGTAAGTTGTTCAGGTTGTGCGGTTGACAACTGTGCTACACGCAGATAAATTGTTTAATAACGACTGGGACATCTTATTGAAAGATGAAATCCAGAAACCATATTTTGCCAAGCTATTGAATGATGTTGAAAAGGAGTATCGTGATTTCACTTGCTACCCTCCTAAAGAGCAGATATTCAATGCTTTTTGTTTGACGCCATACAGTAAAACCAAAGTTTTAATTTTGGGACAGGATCCCTACCATAATCCACTTCAAGCGATGGGACTGGCATTTTCAGTAAATGAAGGTGTTCAATTACCGCCTTCACTGATCAACATCTTTAAAGAACTGCATAATGATTTAAACATCGCTCAACCATCGAGCGGGAATTTAACTCCCTGGGCTAAAAACGGAGTTCTCTTGCTAAATGCCATTTTGTCAGTTAGACAAAATTCTCCTTTATCACATTCAAGCTTTGGTTGGGAAAAGTTTACCGACACCATCATCTCCTTACTCAACAAAAAAGAAGAACCAATGGTTTTTGTTTTATGGGGAAGTTATGCCCGCAGCAAGAAACCTTTAATCACAAACCTCAAACATTTTGTGATAGAAAATGTTCACCCTTCTCCTCTTTCAGCTTATCGAGGTTTTTTCGGTTCCAAACCGTTCAGTAAAATCAATGCTTTTTTAAAACTAACTAATCAAGAAATGATTGACTTCAGATTGAAGGAATGAAAAATATGAAAGACAAACAACTTCAAAGATTAATATTCACCGCCTTAATGGTCGCAATCGGCATAGTTTTATCAAACTTTGTTTCCATATCCTATCCGCCAAATTCAACCATCATCCGTTTTGGCATTGGCTATTTACCATTGATTATCGTTTCGATAATTCTCGGTCCGAAAGTCGGTTTGGTTGCGGCGATTATTCAGGATATTCTTGGTTACTTCGTCTACATGCTGATATATGGCTTTGCCTCTGGACCATTTTTTCCGGGTTTTACGTTTAATTCGATATTATATGGTATAGTACCTGGTCTGATTTATAACTTAAAAATTAATAGAAAAAATCTATTCCTGTACATGAATTTCATTTTGATGACTATGATGTTAATTCTTGGAATATGGGGTTTGATTGAGATTGATTTCATTATCGAAATCATCGAAAACAAACTTTCTGTCGATATGAGTTTCAATCCTTGGATTATTTATTCAATGCTGGGAATGGGTATTTTGGGAGTTCTTTCCGGTTATATATTCTTATACATCAATCGCAATGAAGATGATTCATCGCAAAGAATCATCTTTTCAGTAATTATCTTACAGATTGTTGTGACTTTGGTTTTGACACCGCTTTGGGTTACCATTCTTTATTCCAGTGCTACATTTTTGCCTCAATTGCCGCTGAGAATCATAAAAACTCCATTAGAGGTTTTTATCTACACTGTGCTTTTATTAAGGCTCATCAAGGTCTTCAAGAACTACAAGATATGAAAAACGAGCGATTTATTTCGCTCGTTTTTTTCTTAAAACTCAATTATTTTAACTTCACCTGCACCTAAATGGAAATGAACTTTCCCATCTGGAGCAAAATCATGATAATCTCTACCAAACTCATAGGTTGAATATAAGAGTTTACCGAAATTGTTGTAATTTTTGGCTTTGTCACGGAGTTTGTGAATATCAGCGTTGCAATGCACATCGCTATAGACATTGCTATTGGCAACGACCAATAAACATTTTCCGTTTGCTTTGTTAAAGTATGAAACACCGATAGCAGGAGAATCAAATTCATTGAAGTAAATAGGTTCATATTGACTTAGATCTGTAATTTCATCCAGCCAAGCATTACGTATTTGTTTGACACCATCGAGATGATCTGCCAGTTCCCAACGATTATGGTTGAGATAGTGAATAGCGTATTTATCAAATAAAGCTAGTTTACCATAGAATAAATCATCAGCTGGTAATTTGAATTTATCCTCGCTGGTGCAGTCAATACCGGTATTCATAGGTTGAATTTCATAAACTTCTTGACCGCTGTTGATGAATGGCACTAAATTAGGCAACATCATATTCAAGACTGTTGTCATTCTCGCCAAGGTCCTACCGCCATCCCTGCCAGCGATTCTTGCGGTGTCATGTGTTTCTGCGCAAGCAAACATCGGTAAGGCGATGTCTTTGGCTCCATAAACGAATTTATGAAGTTTCTTTTCCCAAATTCTTGGTTCCATCCAAAAACCGTTGCCGATAATGATATTATAACCTGCTTTTTTTGCTTTAAGCGCATTATCAGGATTAAGTTCCTCAGCAATAAAGGCGAAATCCTTATCGATTTTTCTGGCTTCTTCGATGATCATTGCCAACAGTTCGTTAGGCAATGCATGGCCCATATCAATTCGTGCACCATCGATACCATATGTCTTTTGATAGAAAGGAATGATATTTTTTAAAGTGTTCCATAATTCGATATTTGGTTTTTCACCAGGAAAAAGATTAGCTTTGATAGTGTCAAACAATATATATGGCGGGGTGTTAGGATTCTTTAAATATTTCTTTGTTTCCTTAGGATGATCCATGAACATTCTAAAGAAAGTCACATCAGTCCACGGTGGTTGTACGTCATTTATATGATCGGAAAAAGCAGGAGCGATTTTTAAATTGAATTTTTTCTCGATTTCGTTCATCAAGTCTTTGGATTCAGCTCTTAATTTTTCGAATAATTCCGGGTTCTGTGTTTTTGGATCGAATTGGAACATTTTGATGTGTCTTTGAACGTCTTCACAACCATAAACTTCATCCATATATTTGGCATCGGGAGGTAAAGTGTTTTCCAATGTTTTGACCATAGGTACTTTGAACAGATGAGCCTCATCAGCCTTAATCCAATAGAACCAATCTGGATGATCCTTGATTAAATCATTTTCTACGGCGTTGGTGCGCGGAATTATATCGATAATGACTCTGATGTCGAGCATATGGCAAGCCTCAACTAA
>JAVEWC010000007.1:0-7008 GCA_034004745.1 Candidatus Izemoplasmatales bacterium
AACACAGAAATGACATCCATTTTACCAACAAAAAGTAAAGGAACCATTTACTTCTTCTCAATGGCTACGTCTTTTACCAAAGCTGCTTTAGGAGCTGAGGGAATTGCTTCCGAAGCTCTAATGATTATAGGTAATGGTTATACCAAAGACCATGCAGAATTCACTTTGAACTTATTAAGAGAATCTAAAGAGTTATATGAAATTTTCCAAGAAAGATATGGAAGTGGTAAATAATGAAAATTACTAACGACAGCTATTTGGAAAGAAGGGCCAAATATTTCCCTGAAGTAAAAGACACTGATTGGTCCGATTGGCGCTGGCAAGTAAGAAACAGAATAAAGACTGTCGAAGACTTGGAAAAGTACATCCCTTTGACTCAAAAAGAAAAAAATGATATTTTTAGCGTTCTTTCAAAATTTAGGATGGCTATAACTCCATATTATCTTTGTTTAATAGACCCGGATAATATTGATTGTCCAATTAGAAAACAAGCAATTCCCAGCATTTATGAGATGAATATCGGTGAAAATGATATGCTTGACCCTTTGGCTGAAGATACAGATTCACCAGTTCCAGGGTTGACACATCGTTATCCGGATAGAGTTTTATTCTTGATTACTGATATGTGTTCCATGTATTGTCGTCATTGTACAAGAAGAAGATTTGCAGGCCAAAAAGATCAAAAAATGCCTCAAGATAGAATAGATTTAGCGATAGAGTATATCAGCAAACATCATGAAATCAGAGATGTTTTACTATCTGGCGGTGATGCCCTTTTGGTCAGTGATGAAATCCTTGAAGGAATAATCAAGAGATTAAGAGAAATAGACCATGTGGAAGTAATTCGGTTGGGGACTAGAACACCGGTAGTGATGCCACAAAGAATCACGGATGATTTTGTCGATATGTTAAAAAAATATCATCCAATCTGGCTTAACACTCATTTTAATCATTATGACGAAATTACAATCGAATCTAAAGCCGCTATGGAAAAACTAGCTAATGCCGGCGTACCTTTAGGAAATCAATCAGTATTACTTAGAGGAATAAATGATTCAGTTGAAATTATGAAGAAATTAGTTCAAAGATTGGCTTATATAAGGGTCAGACCTTATTACATCTATCAATGCGATCTCTCTCTGGGCATTGAACATTTTCGTACACCGGTATCAAAAGGTATAGAAATTATCGAAGGACTGAGAGGACATACATCGGGGTATTGTGTTCCGACTTTTGTGGTTGATGCCCCTGGAGGCGGAGGCAAAATACCGGTAATGCCAAATTACGTAATATCACAAGCACCTGGAAAAATTGTGCTTAGAAATTACGAAGGCGTAATTTCAACATATTCAGAACCAAATAATTATGTCAATAAAGAACATTATGAAGATGCAAATGGTGTAAGTGGTTTATTGGCAGGAAAGAAAATTTCTCTGGAACCAAAAGATTTGGAAAGAAGGAAAAGAACATCAAAAGAATAATCGAATTACTAAAGGATTATCAAATCATCAGTATTGTCGGAAATACAAAAAACGCAGGTAAGACTACCGTTATGAATGAGTATTTAAATCATTTTGATAGGTCGAATTTGGCAGTTACGTCCATAGGATTAGATGGAGAAGAACTAGATCAGGTGACCAATTTAGAAAAACCACAAATACTCGTTCAGCCAGGTTATTTGGTTGCTACTGCTTATGACACATTGGGAAAATATACTTGTGACTATGAAATCATTAAGACTTTAGATATAACTACATCCATTGGAAATGTAGTAATCGTTAAGATTAATTCTAGAGGTAAAGCTTTGGTTGCTGGGCCTGCAAAAGTCACAGATATGGCAAGACTGATATCAGAACTAAAAAACTATCAATTGGATAAAATTATAATTGATGGTGCTTTTTCACGTCATGTTTTTGCTAAGATTACACAAGCAACAATCTTGGTTGTAGGAGCTAATTATTCCCGTGATATCGATGTGGTGGTTAATGATGCGGTTATTTTGCATAAAAAGTTTTCTTTAAAGTATCATGACCTTAAAGACTTTTGTTTTGGCGATAAAATCTGTTTAATCAATGATGATAACATGATGATTAATCTTGAATATTCGAGTATAATAGGTAATGTAGATAGATTTTTCAATTTAGATTTCAAAAATATATCCAAAGTTTATTTTCCTAAATCTTTAACCAATAAATTTGTGGAAAGATTGATTGTTGAAAGAAGACGATGCAAGTTTGACATCATTGTGGATTCACCAATAAATATCCAAGTGCACCACAACTTATTGAAAAAATTATTTCAGCTGGAAAATCAACTTTATGTAAACAATCCTCTTAACCTGTCTTTAGTTTGTTACAATCCAGTTTCGCCACTGGGCTATGAATTTGATAATGAAGAATTCAAGAATAAATTGACAATGAATTTAGGTAGAGAAGTATTTAATGTGTTAGAAGGTGAACGTGATGAATAAACTAAATATAAATCAAAGTGTAGTTGAATCTTGTCGTGAATATGCAAAAATAATTGCAAACGATGTGCAGAGTTTTATAGACCATCATACAACTGTCAGCGTTGAACGAGCAACTCTGAGACTTTTGGGGGTCGATGGTACTGATGAATTCCAAGTTCCGCTACCAAATAGAATAGTTGATGATATTGTAAAAAATGGAGATATATCTTTAGGCGTTAGCACTTACTTGGCAAGCGCATTAAAAAGTTCAGGATTAAACTTATCCGACTTTTTGATTGCCTATAAAAATGAAGAAGTGAATGTTTGTGGCCATGAAATTTTAGACAAGAATTCGATATTCAATATTCTTAAGCCTTACTATGATTCCGGTTTAAAAAGAATTCTGGAAAATAAGGCTAAAAGAAATGACTTTTTGACAAAATATCCTCGGGAAAAAACCGATATTTACGTAATTGTGGCTACAGGAAATATTGATGAGGATGTTATACAAGCTGTCTCGGCAGCCGAGGCTGGAGCTGACATAATTGCAGTAATTAGATCTACTGGACAATCTTTGTTGGACTATGTACCTTATGGCAAAACTACTGAAGGTTTTGGTGGAACATTTGCGACCCAAGAGAATTTTAAGATCATGAGAAGAGCTCTGGATGAGGTGAGTTTGAAATTAGGTAGATATATTTATTTAGTTAATTACGCTTCAGGGCTTTGCATGCCTGAAATAGCCGCTATGGGTGCTTTGGAAAGACTGGACGTACTGTTGAATGATAGCATGTACGGCATAATTTTCCGTGACATCAATATGCAAAGAACATTTGTTGATCAATACTTTTCCCGACTCATAAATGCATATGCCGGAATAATCATCAACACTGGTGAAGACAATTATCTGACTACATCTGATGCGGTTGAGGAAGCTCACACAGTAACTGCTTCGCAATTTATCAATGAAGCTTTTGCAAAAAAAGCACATTTACCAAGTAAATTGATGGGTTTGGGCCATGCATTTGAAATTGATCCAGAAGTTGAAGATAGCTTTTTGTTGGAACTATCGCAAGCACAACTGGCTAGAGAGATTTTTCCTGATGCGCCACTTAAGTATATGCCGCCGACAAAACATATAAACGGCAATATCTTTAGAGCTTATCAACAAAACGTGATGTTCAACATGGTTACAACAATCACCGGACAGTCTATTCATCTTTTGGGTATGATGACCGAGGCCATACATACGCCATATTTATCGGATCGTTATTTGGCAATCAAGAACGCAAAAATGATACAGAAATCAATGAAGTCATTAGGTGATGAAATTAGTTATAAACCAGAAGGCATCATTCAAAAGAGAGCTGTGGAAGTTTTGAATTCTGCTGAAAAATTGCTAAAACAGATAGCTCAAGACGGAATGTTCGATAGTTTGGCCAAAGGAGTTTTCGCTCAAACAAAAAGAAGTGAAACTGGCGGAAAAGGATTATCCGGAGTCTTTAAAAAGAATAGGAATTATGTCAATGTAGTTCTGGAAAAAATGGAGGAATCCTTCAATGAAAATTAAACCTTATGGCGATACGCTCAATGATGGTAAGGTTCAGGTAAGTTTTACTTTGCCAGTTCCGAAATCAGCAAAGGGAATAGCGGCAGCCAAAGAAATAGCGAAAGAAATGGGAATAATTGATCCTTCCGTTGTCCATACCGAAAATTTGGGTGATGGTTTCAGTTTCTATGTCGTATATGGTAGCGTCAAAGCCGTCATTGATTTTGATAGGATTCACGTGGAGGAAATAACCAATCACGCTCTGGACCGAGAAGAGATAGAGAAAATTATAAAAGACGAGTTTGATAGAAATATTGTGTTTGTAGGAGCTTCTACAGGTACTGATGCACATACAGTAGGTATTGATGCAATCATGAACATGAAGGGTTTTGCTGGTCATTATGGTCTTGAAAGATATCAAGGCATTGACGCCTATAACTTGGGCTCTCAAGTTTTGAATGAGGATTTTGTAAAATTTGCTCGTGATAAAAATGCTGATGTGCTATTGGTTTCTCAAACTGTGACACAAAAGGAAGTTCATCTAAAAAATATGATTGAACTTGTGGAATTATTGGAATCTGAAGGAATGAGAGATAAAGTAATACTTGTTGCCGGTGGTGCAAGGATTACTCATGAATTAGCAAAAGAATTAGGTTATGACGCTGGATTTGGACCGGGAAGTTTTGCTGAGGATGTTGCAACTTTTGCGATTACCGAACTTATAAATCGAAAAAGAGGTGAAAAATAATGCCAATAGACAAAATAGATCAAATAGCAACCAAATTTGGTGATTCGGGTAATTCTAAAGATTTTGAAAACAAGATATATAGAAAATCGCATATTTTGTTTGAAACACTGGGGACAATGGATGAATTCAGTTCCTATTTAGGTATAGCTTATCATCACTCACATATTGAATTCATAAAAGAAATTCAAATGCATTTACAAAACATAAATTCTCTTGTTGCCAGTGATTATGATTCGGATTTGTATAATATTCTAATACAGATTAAGCCGGAAGATATCGAATTGTTAGAAGTGAAAATCCAAGAATATTTATTGAAAAAACCTTTGGAAGGTAGATTTTATTTGCCAGGAAGCGAAAAGACTGAGCCAGGAGCTCACGTTGATTATGCTCGGGCTTTAGCAAGAAAAGCTGAAAGACAACTGAATGCATTTGTCGATTATACAAAAAGAGAAGATTTGGAACAGGCAAAGAAATATTTAAACAGATTAAGTGACTATCTGTTTGTGCTTTCTTTCAACGTTTAAATTTGGTAATTGAGCTTGTTTAATTTCTAAGATTTTTTCTTTAAATCTTATAATCATTATGTTATAATGTTATATGTTATAAAAACGCTTACAAGTGTGTGGGGAGAATAGTTTGAAAACAATAGTTATTGGGGTTATCGGTGCCGATGTACATGCGGTTGGAAATAAAATAATTGAATATACCTTAAACAAATCTGGATACAATGTTGTCAATATTGGGGTTTTATCTACTCAAGAAGATTTTATCAACGCAGCTATAGAAACAAACGCTGATATGATTATGGTTTCTTCTTTATATGGTCATGGTGAAATTGACTGTAGAGGAATGAGGGATAAGTGTGTTGAATCTGGTATTGAAAACATTTTTCTATATGTGGGCGGAAACATCGTTGTCGGCAAGCAAGACTTTGATGAAGTTAAAAAAAGATTCTTGGAAATGGGATTTAATAGAATCTATCCGCCGGGAACATCAATAGATGAGGCCTTAAAAGATATTAAAACAGATTTAGGAGAGTAAAATGGCAAACTATTTGCTAATAGATTTTGGCTCAACATTCACTAAGTTATGTGCTGTTGATTCTGAAAAATGTGATATATTGGGAACTGCTTCCGATTTTACGACAGTTGAAACAGATATTACAGAAGGTTATCAAAAAGCTCTTAAAAAACTATTTGATAGAATCGGCAAGAAAATTGAGTTTGAGCAAATCATTGCTTGTTCATCAGCTGCTGGCGGCCTAAAAATGGCCGCTATTGGTCTAGTTAAAGAGCTAACTGTTGAAGCTGCGAAGAGAGTTTGTCTTGGCGCTGGCGCGAAAGTGGATTTAGTTTTCTCCCATCATTTAAACAATAGTGAAATCAAACAGATTATTGATATGAAAATTGATATTATTCTATTAGCTGGCGGCTCTGATGGAGGTAATTCGGAAGCTGTAATTTTTAATGCCGATTTATTGGGTAAGTCGGGAATAAAAATTCCCGTAGTATTTGCGGGAAATAAATCAGCTCAAGATCAAATAACTGAAATTTTTGATAAATATAACATGAATGGTCATATTTGCGAGAATGTCATGCCGTCAATCAATGTCCTGAACATCAATAGTGCGAGAGATAAAATCAGAGAAATATTCTTAAAACAAATTATTGAAGCCAAAGGAATCAAGAAAATCGAGTCTGAGATTAATCGAGTTATTTTACCAACGCCATCAGCTGTGTTGGAAGCAGCCAAGTTATTGTCAGAAGGTTATTTGGAAGAAAGTGGTCTAGGAGAAATAGTGGTTGTTGATATTGGTGGAGCAACTACAGATTTATATTCAATATGCACTTCAACCAAAAGAAGTGATGTAATTGTCCAAGGGTTGGAAGAACCTTTTGCCAAAAGAACCGTTGAAGGAGATTTAGGCATGAGATACTCAGCTCCCGGTATTGTCAAATCATTGTCCGAAAGGGAAATCAACTTTATCAATAAAGAAAAAGGCGTTGATATAGTTGAGGAAGTCAATCGCCGTTATAAAAATGTAAAATTATTACCAGAAAATCAACATGACGAATTTATAGATCAATTTTTGGCGGAAATGTGTGCGTACAGATCTATGCATAGACATTGCGGCAGAATCACCGAAGTTTTGACCCCGATGGGAAAGGTTTTCAATCAAACGGGAAAAGATTTATCTGAAGTCAGTTATGTTATTGGATCGGGTGGAGTAATAATCAATTCAAAACATCAATATGAAATTTT
>JAVEWC010000007.1:7108-18930 GCA_034004745.1 Candidatus Izemoplasmatales bacterium
TGTAAGAAAGTGCTTGAGTCGGTTAACAAACCGGTAGAAGCTAGACATGGTACACCAGACGCTAGACTATTATCCGAAATTATTCATGCAGCTGGTTGGACATCGAATGAAGGTGGGGGTATTTCCTATAATATTCCTTATGCAAAATCAATACCTCTAGAAGTTTCAATCAAGAATTGGCAGTATGTTGACCGCTTGGTCGGTTATTATGAAGAAAGAGGCATCAAGATTAATCGTGAGCCTTTTGGTCCATTGACAGGAACTTTGGTTCCACCGGCAATTTCTAATACCGTAATGATTATTGAAGCTTTATTGGCGGCGGAACAAGGAGTTAAGAATATTACTGTAGGTTATGGAATGGGTGGAAATCTTGTTCAAGATGTAGCTGCAGTTCATTCTTTATACGATCAAACAATCGAATATCTTGACCGTTTTGGCTATAAAGACATGGAGGTATCCACTGTCTTCCATCAGTGGATGGGTGGATTTCCGAGCGACGAAGCTGAAGCTATGGCACTAATCTCCTATAGTTCTTCTGTAGCTGCGTTATCTAAAGCGACTAAACTAATAACCAAATCACCTCATGAATCCGTAGGTATTCCAACTATGGAAGCGAATGGGTTAGGTGTAAAAGCCTCAAAGTTTATAGTAAATATGTTAAAAGATCAAACGATTTCTGAGAGTGATGATCTTAGAATGGAAATAGATCAAATTAAAAGAGAAGTCAATTGTTTAATAGAAACTGTTTTAAAAGTAGGAGAAGGAGACTTGGCAGTCGGTACTGTTAGAGCTTTTGAGCAAGGTTTGATGGACATTCCTTTTGCGCCAAGCAAATACAATGCCGGGAAGGTTTTCCCTGCAAGAGATAACGAAGGTAGAATAAGGATTCTTGAATTTGGAAACTTGGCAATGTCTGAGGAAATTAAAGAATTCCATTATAAAAAAATTAAACAAAGAGCCGATTCAGAAGGAAGAGAAATTTCGTTCCAGTTGACTGTGGATGATATTTACTCTGTAAGTAAGGGAAAATTAATAGGAAGACCTTTGAGGAATTTAAAATGAAAATAAAAGACGTTGTATTGTCAAAATCATACACTGGATTTTTCTTTGATGATCAAAAAGCAATAAAAAATGGAGCCGTTAACGATGGCTTCTTTTATGAAGGAACGCCGATAATAGAAGGGTTTAGGACAATCAGACAATGTGGTGAAGCAATATCCATTCAGTTGATATTGGAAAATGGTGAAGTCGGAATCGGTGATTGCGCAGCGGTACAATATTCAGGTACCGGCGGACGCGATCCGTTATTTTTGGCAGATAATTACATTCCTTTTTTGGAAGAAAAAATAGTGCCTCTTATGATTGGTCTTGATGTTAGTCAATTTAGACCTTTGGCAGAAAGATTTGATAGAATGACCATTGATGGTAAGAAATTACATACGGCCATCAGATATGGATTAACACAGGCGTTTCTATCAGCTGTCGCTAAAAGTTCCCGACTGACTATGGCAGAAGTAATCAGAAAAGAGTATAATATAACTGAAAAAGAATACAAAGCCATTCCTGTTTTCACTCAGAGTGGTGACGACCGTTATAACAATGTCGATAAGATGATTATTAAGGAAGCGGATGTTCTACCTCATGCCCTAATTAACAATGTTGAGAAGAAGTTAGGGAAAAAAGGAGAACTATTACTCGAATATGTGAAATGGCTCAGTAATAGAATCATCAAGTTCCGCACCAGAGAAAATTATAATCCTGTTCTTCACATTGACGTTTATGGCACCATCGGTATTGCTTTCAACAATGATTTGGATAAAATTATTGATTATCTATTAGTGCTTGAAAAAGCAGCTCATCCTTTTATTCTTAGAATTGAAGGCCCTATTGACGGTGGCAACAAGGAAGATACGATAAAATATCTCAAAGAATTAACTCGTATGATAGACGAAAGAAATTCAACTTTGGAAATTGTCGCCGACGAATGGTGCAATACTTTAGAAGACATAATTGATTTCGCCGATGAAAAGGCGGGACATATGTTGCAAATAAAGACTCCGGATTTGGGAGGAGTCAACAATGTTTGCGAGGCAATTGTATATTGCAATAAAGTTGGTATTGGTAGTTATTGCGGTGGTACCTGCAATGAAACCAATATTTCCTCAGAAGTAACAACCAATATTGCCATCGCTTGTATGGCTGATCAATGTTTGGCGAAACCAGGCATGGGAGTTGACGAAGGCTATATGATTGTAAAAAATGAAATGAATCGAGTTTTGGCAATAACAAAGAAGAGGTAAAAATTATGAAAGGTATCGCAGGAAGCAAAGAATCCAATGATTGTTTGATTAGTATAGAAACAAATGACAAGACCGTTATTGAAATTAATAGTATTGTCGGTGCTTTTTTCTATAATCAGATTCTTAAAACGATAGAAGATACTTTAACTGAACAAGGCTTGAAAAACGTTAAGGTTGTCGTTGTTGATAAAGGTGCTTTGGATTATACCATCAAGTCTCGGTTGTTGACAGCGATTGAAAGGATGAATGAAGATGTTTAGGTCTTTGTTGTTTATTCCGGGAAATAATCCTTCGATGTTGCAAAACGCTGATGTTTTTTCTGCCGATGCCATCATTTTTGATTTGGAAGATGCCATTAGCATTTCTGAAAAAAATAATGCCAGAAACCTAGTCAGAAACTATTTGTTAAACTCGAGCGTTTTACCTAAACAAATAATTCTCAGGGTTAATGCCATTGATAGCGAATGGTTTCATAAAGATATAGAACTTCTTAAAACCAACAAGATTGATTATCTTTTGATTCCCAAGATGGATAAAATTACATCAGACAAGTTGACTGCTCTGCTTTCTGAGTATGAAGCAAAGAACAATATTCCAGAAACGAAAGTAATTGCTTTAGTCGAAACTGCTCGAGGTGTAGAAGAATTGCCTTTTTATGCCGAAAACAAAAGGCTTATTGGATTATTTATCGGGGCTGAAGACCTAGCTAATGATTTAGAAATAAAAAGAACAGAGACTGGTGAAGAAATATTTTATGCGAGGTCAAAAATTATTTATCAAAGCGTAATTAATCACTTAATTCCGATTGATACACCATATACAAACATCAATAATCCAGAAGGACTATTGCAAGACAGTACCTATGCGATGAGTTTGGGAATGAAAGCTAAAGCCTCTATCCATCCAAACCAATTAGATACAATTAACAAGGTTTTTTCTCCTTCACTAGAAGAGATTAAATGGGCGCAAGAGATTATAAAAATTAATCTTAGCAAGCCGGGGCATGGTGTATTCCAACACCAAGGAAAAATGATTGATAAACCAATTATCAGCCGTGCTGAGAAAATTATTGAAAAAGCGAAAATATTTGAACTATTGTAGGTGATGTTAATGATTAACGGAGTTAAAAGATACATACCGGATAATTTAAATCCTTTTGTCTCCAGTGATGAACATTTAAATAAAATAAGAAAAACAGTTTCCAGGAAGAGCAAAACAGACGAAACTGTTTTTTTACATAATATCAATGAAGTATTCAATGTCTTGAACATTACCTCTGGAGCGACTTTATCATTTCATCATCATTTGCGGAATGGAGATAATGTCATTCAATTGGTAGCAAAGGAAATAGAAAATAGAGATTTGAAAAATATCCATCTTGCTCCGAGTTCGATTTTTCCTAGTTATACAAACCTGGTTGGTTTAATCAAGAACGGCAATATCACGGATATTCACACCAATTATTTAAATGGCCCTGTTGCCGATGCGATTAGTCAAGGTTATCTTCAGGGTAAGTTGATTATGAATACTCATGGTGGAAGATCAAGAGCGATTGAAAGCGGAGATCTGGCAATAGATGTTGCTTTTATTGCTTGTCCAGTAGTTGATCGATTTGGCAATGGCCATGGTGCAATCGGAAAAAGTGCTTGTGGAACTTTAGGGTATGCTATCAGTGATCTTGAATATGCAAAAAAAGTTGTTTTAGTTACTGATACATTAGTAGACACTCTGGCAACTCACCAAATTGATGGCGGATACGTTGATTACGTATTAGTCATCGATTCAATCGGAGACAGGGGTGGCATAGTTTCTGGGACTACAGAAGTATCAAAGGATCCAATAGGGTTAAAAATTGCTAAAGATTGCGCTAATTTATTGAACTATCTTGGTTTGATTAAAGATGGTTTTTCCATGCAGACAGGCGCAGGAAAAACATCTTTGGCAGTCGTGAAATTTGTGGAAGATATCATGATTAAAAACGGCATCATAGGAAGTTTTGCCTCAGGAGGAATAACAAAAGCATATGTAGATATGTTGGAAAAAGGATTGTTCCAGAATCTCTATGATGTTCAGTGTTTTGATTTGGAAGCTGTAACTTCATTTTCAAAAAACAAAAACCACTTGGCGATGTCTGCAAGTGAGTATGGAAATCCTTTCGAAGATAATCCAATCTGCAATCAATTGGATTTTGTCATTTTGGGTGCTACAGAGATAGATTTAGACTTTAATGTCAATGTTACAACCGATTCTTTGGGCAATCTTATCGGTGGCAGCGGTGGACATGCTGATATAGCTTATGGATCAAAAGTATCCATAATTATTTCACCATTAATTAAATCGAGAATTCCAATTATTAAAGAGCGCGTTATGACAGTGACAACTCCCGGATCAGATATTGATATTTTGATTACCGAAAGAGGAATTGCAGTAAATCCATTACGAAAAGATCTTTTGAAAAAGCTTGAAGATGGTCCGTTTACATTATATAAAATTGAAGAATTGCTTGAAATTACACATAATATTACCGGTGTACCAAGGCATATTGAAACAGATGAAAAAATCATCGGGTATGTAGAATATCGAGATGGTACATATCTTGATATCTTGAGAAAAGTTAAAGATGAATATTTTAGATAAAATATTGTCGGGAAGAGAAAAAAGATCAAAACTTATAGAAGAATATTTAAACTCTTATGAAACCGTCGTCAGCATTAAAGCAAACATGCCCGGCTTAGAAAAGAACAACTATTTATCTTATCTTTTGATCAATGCTTTTTCTTTTATTGTCAAATCATTTCCATCAGTTGCTTACGACTATCATCAAAATGATGATGGTCCTTTTGTTTTAATTTTATTGAATGGATTGGACTCTAAATCGATAAAAAAGCAAATGATCTCGATTGAAGAGCATCATGAGTTGGGTAGGTTTATTGACCTGGATGTATATGACAGATATGGAGCTGTAACGATTAGGGAACAAAAAAGAAAATGCATAATCTGCGATAACCAAGCTTCCATCTGCATTCGGAATCAAAACCATACTGATGAAGAAATAATTGAGATAATAGATAAGAAAGTTAAAGTGTTTTATGAAAATAGCATTTCTCAAATTTTAAATCAGAGTATAATGGAAGAGTTAGAACTTCATCCCAAATTTGGTTTAGTGACCCCCTATACATCTGGAAGTCATCAGGATATGAATTATGAATTGATGATAAAAGCAAAAGAAGCAATAATGCCGTATCTGATCGAGATGTTTTTTGAGACATTTGGAAATTTGAATGAAGTTGATCTGCTAAGAAATCTTCAAAATATAGGAAAAAGCGCTGAAACAGCTATGTTTAAAGCAACTGAAGGTATTAACGCTTACAAAGGTCTAATATTTAATTTAGGATTAATAATTTCAAGTATAGGATACAAATTTTCTAGATATGAAACGAGAACAATCTTTGATATAAGCCAATCATTTGCAAAACAACTCTTTTTGAATTATGATTACTCTAGTGAAAGTTATGGCGACAAGGCATTTCTAGAACACTCGATTAAAGGTATTAGAGGAGAAGCTTTGTCAGGCTTTTCAACAGTAAAAATAGCTCTAAAGAAGTTATTTGATTTATCCACTTACTCAAAAATTCAAACTTTGATTTTTCTTATCATCAATTGTGAGGATACTTCTTTGTTTCAAAGAGCGGGTTCGTTTCAAAAGTATTTATGTATAAAAAAAATGTTCAATGAATTGGATTTGAATAACGACAAAGATGTCTTGAGAATCAACGACTATTGTATTGCAAATAACTTGAGTTTTGGCGGTAGCGCTGACTTGCTTGTTGTAACTGTTCTTATCAAAATTTTCAACGAAAAATATCTGTTTTTGGAGTGAGTGATTAAAGAGGAAAAAAATTATGATTTTTAAATTTTTTTTCTTGACAATAAAACTAATAAATAGTAAAATCTTTATGCGAGTGAAAAATGGAGGTTTAGCTCAGCTGGGAGAGCATCTGCCTTACAAGCAGAGGGTCGGCGGTTCGAGCCCGTCAACCTCCACCATGCCGAAATAGCTCAATCTGGTAGAGCAACTGACTTGTAATCAGTAGGTTGCGGGTTCAATTCCTGCTTTCGGCACCACTCACAAATATTATGCGTAAAGCATGGATGTGGCGTACTGATTTTACAGTACGCCACATTTATTTTTACTAAAAAGGTGAGTTTATGAATGCAAAAGTTGATGATAGAACGCAGTTAATTCTTTATAAGAATCCAATTTGGAAGGGACTTCTATATTTAAGCTTTCCAGTTTTTTTGGTCAACGTTTTAAAAACTCTTCATGATATTGTCGATGGTATTTTCTTGGGGATGGTTGACGGGGTTACCGATGCAGGGACATCACTTGCCACTTCGATGCAAAGCGCAGTAGCTTTAACTTGGCCAATCTTTTTCATTTTTATTTCCTTTGGTATGGGACTTAGTGTTGCGGGTAATGCATTAATAGGTCAATATGTAGGAAAAGGAGACTATGATACAGCCAAGAGGTATTCTAACAATACCGTCTATATATCAATCTTTTTAGGGTTTTTGTTTACTGCAGTAGTTTATTTTACAGCACCTTACATTTTGAAATTGATGGGCGCAGAGGGCTCCGATCTAACCTTTGCAATAACATATTTAAGGATAAGAAGTTTTGAACTACCAATTTTGTTTTTGATGTATTCTTTTGAAGCCGTAAGAAGAGCTACGGGAGATACAACAACTCCTGTCATTGTCAATGCAATTGGTATAGCTTTAAATATAGTACTGACTCCAATTATGGTTTTGACACTTAATATGGGTGTAACCGGAGCTGCCTTATCTACTGTAACAGCTCACTTGGTCATTTTGCCGATAATAATATTCTTCTTATTGAAATCAAAAAAGAGTTTGACTGTTAATTTCAATATTAAACAATTGAATAAGACGATTATAGGTGATATATTCAATATTGGTATTCCTGCTTCCACGGGTCAATCAATACAAGCTGTTGGTTTTGTTATCTTGAACTCGTTGATTTACGCTTATGGAACAAGCGTTTCTGCAGCTTTTTATATTGGCAATAGAATTTCTTCATTGGTAATGTTCCCGGTATCGGCAGTATCGTCGATAGTCGCTATCTATATTGCTCAAAATGTAGGTGCGCAAAACATTCCTCGCGCTAAAAAATCTGTAAGAGAAGGGATAATAATTTCTGTAATCATGATGATTGTGGGAATTATCATTTTATTGCCTTTTTCAGAATCAATAGTTCATTTATTCAGTAAGGACTCAGACACAATCAAACACGCCACCACTTATGTATTTTGGATAGGAATCGGGTTACCTTTGATGGCTTTGTTCCAAGTATATTTATCTGCATTTCAAGGAAGCGGAGAAACGAAAAAGTCTTTTATTTTGGCGATTACAAGATTATGGATTTTAAGATTGCCAATGATATTATGGGCCAACAAGTACACTGATTTGGGACCTATGGGAATTTGGTATGCAATGCTTGCAAGTAACGTACTTGCAGCTTTGGTTGGAGCTTTTCTCTATAGTAAAGTAAAATTCTTACCAAAAACAAGAAAAGAGGTTTAATTTATGGCAAACATTGTGTTTCCCGATTATGATAATTCTTTACTGAGTATAACAAACTCTATTTTAAAGTTTTATGGAGTTAATTTGGGATATAAAGGATTGGACTCTCTTGACAAAATACTAGAAAAAAAATACAAGAATGTTGTACTTTATCTTGTGGACGCAATGGGCAGTGAAATATTAAACAAACACAAAGAGGCATCAGAATTTTTAAACAAAAAGAAGATTATGGATGTAACGACTGTCTTTCCTTCAACAACAGTAGCAGCAACAACGACCGCAACTACAGGTTTGCCTCCAGTAGCTACAGGTTGGATTGGTTGGCAACAATATGTTAAGGAGGAAGACAAAAATGTCGTATTCTTTTTAAACCAAGACTATTATGACGAATTATACAAATTCGATTATAATGTCAGTGAAAAATACGTAAAAGTAAAATACATTTATGAGTTGATCAATGAAAAAAAACCTGATGTAAAAACACATGAAATTTTTCCCGAATTCCGAGTTAAGGAACATAAAACCATTAAAGATCAGGTCAATACTATAATTAAGACAGTCGGTAATGGACAACATAATTTCATTTATGCTTATTGGGATAAGCTTGATACTTTTCTTCATGAATTTGGAACTCAAGCAGAAATCATAACAAATCATATTAAAGAAATAGATTCAGCAATTCAATATTTATATGAAAATATAAATGAAGATACTTTAATATTAATTACTGCAGACCACGGACAAATTGATATTGAAGGTGTCAATCTTTGGGAATATGAAGACATAACCAATACCTTTCTTCATCAACCAGCCATAGAAGCGAGAGCAACTGCGTTTTATATTAAGGATGATTTGCATGAAGAGTTTGAATATGCCTTCAACAAACATTTCAAAGATAAGTTTATTTTGTATAAAAGCCAAGATTTGTTAAAGATGGAGTTGTTCGGTAAAGGTCAAAAAAGCCCTAGAACAGAAGGCTTTTTGGGAGATTACTTTTCCTTGGCAATTGATAAATACAGTTTTAGATTACAAAATGCCAAACATATTCATAAAGCAACTCATGCTGGTTTAATCAAGGATGAAATGATGATTCCCGTTATAGTTTTAAACAAAAAGGCTCTCTAGTTTGAGAGCCTTTAATGTATTGAATGAACGATAAGTTCTGCGGTAGAGATATTTGTTGCTAAAGGGATTTTGTAGACATCAGATAATCTCAATAATGCTGATACGTCTGGTTCATGAGGTTGCGCAGTCAATGGATCGCGAAAGAAGAAAATCAAATCGATTTTTCCGTTTGCCACTTCTGCACCAATTTCTTGATCCCCACCCAAAGGGCCCGAGCGAAAACATTTCACATTTAAACCGGTGGCTTCAATAATCCTATGTCCGGTTGTGCCGGTAGCGACCAGCTTATGTTTTTTTAGGGTTACTTGATATTTTTTGGCGAAATCAATCATTTCCGATTTCATCTTATCATGAGCGATTAAAGCGATGATCATTTTTAATTTCCTCCTATGATAACTTCACTCATTGATTATATCATGATTTGTTAGCTTATATAATGTTTTTAAGACAAAAAAAGCTAAATAATCACCATTGTCATTTTTAAAAAAATGTAGTTGCATTTTAAATATGGTTTTGTTATAATGTAATAGCAAAATAAACGGAGGGGTAGCGAAGAGGCTAAACGCGGCAGACTGTAAATCTGCTCCCATCGGGTTCGGCGGTTCGAAACCGTCCCCCTCCACCATCTAATTATCAGCTGATGCTGATATTTTTTTTGTCCAAAGTATAGTCGGTTGACATAATATTATAATAATATTATAATTAATATTGGATAGGAGAGATGTTATATGAAAACTGTATATATCAAGGGTATTTGCTGCAAAGGCTGCGCCAAAGAGCTTGAAGGAATATTTGAAAGAATATATGGTATCTCCGATGTTAAAGTGTCGACAGAAAATTGTACGGTGACTTACGAGGGATATGTATCAAATAAAGTAATTCTGGAAGCTTTGGAAGGAACAAAATATCAGGTAGATAAAATTGTTTCCAAATAAAAAGCTCTATTGAGCTTTTTTAATTTTATTGTCTCAAGTTTATGCTTGGAATATATTTTATAAATGTTATAATGTAGTAGACCGATTGCAATTAAGAAGGTGAATTAATTGGAAAATCTAATCAGAGAATTAGTTGAACTTGATAAGCAAAAAAGACTCGAAATTAAGAAACTTGAAGAAGAAAAGTCTAAATTGGGGTCTTTTTTACGTGAAGAAAGAAAAAGAATCGAATCCGAATATCAAGCAGAGGCTAAAAAGATTTACGATAAAAGAAAAACAGAAGTCGATAAAATCATAAGTGATGCACAAATATCAACAAAAGTCGATTTTGAAAAGGACTTACTTGATTTGAACCAAACTTATGAAAAAAATAAGGAAGAATGGATTGAAACTTTATATCAATATTGCATTGATAGCAAGTAAAGGAAAGTAACAATGCCAAATTTCGCAGGGAATTCAATAATCTCTAAAGCTAAGTCAATGTATAGCAAAAGACTTTTTCCAACGGATTATGAAGAATTATTGAAATTTAATAGCATTCCTGAAATTGTTGCATATCTTAAAAAAGCTGACAAATATACCAACACATTGGATAAAGTTATGGATTACTCTTTGCACCGCGGTCAATTGGAAGATTTGATTAAGAAGAGTTATTTTAACAATGTTGCTAAACTTGTAAATTTTGTCAGTACTAAAGATAGAAAATTCTATGAAATAGATATGATTAAGCGGGAAATTGAAATTGTATTATCAAGCTTAAGATCAATTATTTCCGGAAACATTGAAAGTTCAATCAGAGATTTACCTTTATTCTTTAGAAAACATGCCAGTTTTGATATAGAAGAGGTAACCAAGTCTCTGACTTTTCGTGATTTGTTGTTTAGTTTAAAAGGCACAAGGTATGAAGACGTAATAAGACCTTTTTACGCAGACGATCCAATCGACGTCAAATATACCGATATTGAACAAGCTTTATTTTTGGTTTATCACAACATTGTTATAGAGCGGATAAACACTTACTTCACTGGCAAGGTTCATAAAAACCTGATGGACATCTACCAAACAAAAGTTGAAGTAGACAATATCATCAAGATTTATCGTCTTAAAAAGTTTTACGATGCGACTGAAGATGAAATCAAAAAAGCGCTTATCTGGGAAAATATCAGAATGAAAAAAGCTGATCTTGAAGCTTTAATCAGAATCGAAGATCCAAATGAAGTTCTGCTGAATATCTCACAATCTGTGTACCAGTCTTACATCGATGAAGATGATTATGTATATATTGAATATCAGGCAGAGAAAATAAAGTATAATCTTGCAAAAAGATATATGTATTTTTCGACAGTACCGGCGATCGTTTATACTGTTTTCATTTTTCTTAATGAAATTGAGCAGAAAAATATCTTCAATATCATTGAAGGTATTAGGTACGATATTAAAAAAGAAGACATTCGCAAGATGTTAATATATTGAGGTGAAAACAGATGGCTATTGCTAAATTAAAACTATTTAATATCTCATCTACCACAAAGAATATTGATAATGTTTTAGCTCGCCTTGTGGAAATTGATTATTTGCACTTGGTTCCAGCGAGTGAGATTGTTGATAAAGTGCATGGGTTGCAATCATATTCAACCGATAATCCTTGCAATATTATTTTAAAAGAGATATTGGATATCGAGAAAAACTATAAAATTAATATTCCCTTGAAAGAAGTATGTTCTTTAGATTATTCACTAGAAAACATGAGGGATTATATACATTCGACTCATGAAAAAATCAATCAGCTTTCGCATCACAAAAAGGATACTCTTGAGTTAATCAAAAAGTACCAGGACGCCTTGACTCAGGTCAATAA
>JAVEWC010000110.1:0-3889 GCA_034004745.1 Candidatus Izemoplasmatales bacterium
TCGAAGTATTTTGCGGCTGGTGGTGATATTGACGGCATCATCTTAACCGGCGGTATTGCCTACAGCAAGTACTTCACCAACCAAATTAAAGCTTATGTCGATCCAATCATGCCTTTGACGGTTTATCCAGGCGAAGATGAGATGCAAGCCTTGGTTGAAGGGGCAATGCGAGTTATCAAAGGTCTTGAACAGCCACAAAAATACTAAATAATAAAATTGATCATAAAACTTAGCAAGGTTAGAAAATAACTTTGCTTTTTTTTGCGAATTTTTCGTATATATAGTGTATATATTATTGAGACAACCATAAGGAGCTAAGCCTATGAAGAGGAAAAAACGAAAATACACCAAAACTATTACAATTATTGTGATAATCATCAGCAATGCCCTTATATACTATTTAACCTATAAAACTGGGGGAATCAGAAGCATCTATTCACAATTGATGTATCTGCCCGTGATTTTTTCCGGAGCGTTTCTTGGACTGAAAGCGGGAATGATGAATGCGATGTTCTCCGGCCTTTTATTGGGTCCGATCATGCCGATTGACTTAACTTTATCGAACCCCGATGAACTCTGGTTTTGGCTTGTCCGATTAGCTTTCTTGTTGATTGTTGGTATTTTAACAGGATACCTATCGGATAAAACGAAAGAGAACAGAAAGATCTTGAGAAGTTATGAAATTATCACAAGAAAAAATCTCAGTCGAAAATAAGCTGTTTAGTTATATTTGAAATGCCTTTCTGTGGTAAAATATTACTTGTAAAAGAAAGGCTGTGATACTTTGAATGATCTCGAGATTATCGAATTGATTCTTGATGGTGATAAAGAGAAGTTTCGTTTGTTGATGGAAAAGTATCACAATGAAATGTTCAAGTATATCTATAACATCACCGGCAATTATCAAGACACTGAAGATTTGCTACAAGAAATATTTTACAAAATATACAAGAATTTAAAGAAATACGATTCTGCTAAAGCTAGTTTTAGAACTTGGCTGTACCGAATAAGTAAAAACCATGTGTTAAATCACTTGAATTCCAGCAAATCGAAAATTAAAAACAAAACTTATGAGTACGATGACTCACTCAACAGTTCTGATGATAACGTCGAAGAAAAAGTTGTTAAGGACAGTCAAATCAATCGCATCATTACGGTCATGAAGAATATTCTTAGTGATAAACATCTACAAATTATGCAATTATATTATTTTAGCGAATTGACGGTCAAAGAAATAGCGGAAACAATGACTATACCGGAGAAGACCATTTATAAAGCCATAAAATCAAGCATCGAAAAAATCAAGAAGGAGGTGACATTGGATGGATAAATTGAATCGAAAAGTCGATACGAACAAGTTGGAATTTTCCAAGCAAAGAACGATTGAAAACGTCATGACCAAAATAAATCAGAAAAAATCATTTTGGTCGATGTTCAAACCAATAAAATTTAAATTTGTCATGACGGCTTTAACAGTTGTTTTATTGATTGCTGTAGCAATCATCACCAATTTGAATCCATCGCAAATTACACCGACTTTAAGTGAAGTTAAAACTAAAAAGCTAGTTGAAACCTCATACATATCAGCTACCATCATTGCCAATACAGCCATTACAGCCACAAACACTACACCACTGAGTTTTGTTCAATTGGCAGATAACGAAACCGAATTTGAAAAGAATATTACTGATTTCAATCGATATTTCAATATGTTAAAGGCCTTTATCGATGAAGAAAACTTCTCTGATATGGCTATCATTGAGGAAATTGAAGATACAGAATATCAATATAGGATTTCTTACTCAGTTGATAACAAAGAATATGTCATCTATCTTTTGCTCAATGAAGAAAATGAAATTTCTGGCGAAATCACAATTTCAGGTAAGACAATGACAATCGAAGGCAAGATTGAAGATAAAGATGATGAATTTTCATTGGAATTGATTGCGAGAAAAGGTGAAGACTTTATTGTCATCGAATATGAAAGTGAATTTGAGGATGAAATTCAAAAGAAATATTATATTAAACAAAGCATAAATGGAATTTATCTTGAAAAAGAAGTTTCTGTCGAAATTGAAGATGAGGAAACCAAGGTTGAAATCAAAGAGGGTAATGATAGTTACAAACTGGAAAAATACTCGGAAAATGGTGTGACAATATATTACCTGGAATATGAAGTCAACAATTTGGATGGTGAAGTTTTCATTACTGAAAGTATCGATCAATTAGGTAAAACTACCTATAGTTATCATATAAAGGAATCAGGAATCGAAAAAGACATCGATTTAGAGGATCCAGACGATGAAGATGAAAAAGACGATGAGGATGATGAGGACGATGAAGATGATGAGGACGACGAAGACGATGAGGATGAAGAAGACGATGTAGTCCTCACCTATTCACCAACAATATTTGAAATTTAAATAAAATTGACATTACAAGGGAGAAAATTCGTTTTCTCCCTTGTATATATTAGCGTAACAAAAAAAACAATATATTTTAAAGGAGAAAGAATATATGAAAAAATTATTAGGAATTATCTTTTTGGGATTAGCTGCTATAACATTTACAGCGTGTACAGTGACACCGGCTCAAGAGAAGCTTTCAAGTGAAGAATCACTAGCTTCGATGGCTTATCTATCTGCGAACTTCCTGAACCTTGCCAGCGATTCAACTGCTTCGGGTCTGGCTGTAACATTGAGTGATGACGATTTGGAAGTTGAACAGGAACTGGAAAGTATCAATGAATACTTGGAATTACTAAAAGTTTTCATGGAAAATGGCGCTACTGATTTTGCTGCCATTGAAGAAACTGCATCCGATCGAGCTGAATACACCTACATGATCAATATTACCGTGGTTGAAGAAGTATATGTTTTATATTACAATGTTAACGCAGAAACATCGGTTATCTCGGGAATCTTCGTTATCAATGGCGAAGAATATACAATTCAAGCATATAATAATTTAGAAGACAAAGATGAATTCGAAGATGATGAAGATGAAGATGATGACGACCTTTATGAAGATGATGACGACGAAGACGATGAAGATGACGAAGATTTAGATGATCTATCATTCAAAAATTTGTCTGAAGTCACTACTGAAAGTGCTACTACAGAAGAACCGACTACTGAAATAGACGGAAGTTCAGGAGTAACGACAGAAGTTGCAGCTGGTAACGACGATGAAAAAGAAGAAAAAATGGTTTTGATCGCTACTAATGGTGAAAATACCATTAAAATGACATATAAAACTGAAACAGAAGATGATGAAGTAGAAACAAAATTTGAAATGGAAACAATGATAAACGGGATTGAAAAAGAAATATCGATCGAAATAAAAGTTGAAAACAAAGAATATAAGGTTGAAGTTGAAGATGGCGACAATTCTTATGAATTCAAGAGAGAAATTGAAAGTGATGGCATTAAATATGAACTTGAGTACCAAGTCAACGGTGTTGAAGGAGAAATCGAGATTTTCGAATCTACCAATGAACTAGGAGAAACAGTTTATACTTATGAAATCGAAGAAGAAGGTAAATACAAAGAAGTCGAAATTGATGATGAAGATGATAGTGAAGAAGATGAAGACGACGATTTGGAAGACACAGGTTTCAACCTTTAATCTAACAGTTTAAATTGAGAAAACAACCAATTCGTTTGGATTTGGTTGTTTTCTTTTTATAGTACAAGCGTTTGAAAAGAATGACTATTTGCGTTATAATAAAAATAACGAGGTGATTTGATTATGAAATTTTTAAAGGATAATACCATAGTCGATATCAGAGAAGCAAAAGAAAAAGACGCTGCGAAATTATTGGAATATTTCAAGATGGTTGGAAGTGAATCGCCATTTTTATTGATGGATGAAAGAGGTCTTGATATCT
>JAVEWC010000111.1:0-1210 GCA_034004745.1 Candidatus Izemoplasmatales bacterium
GGAAATTTTATTGGTCAGGTTTTTCCTGATATACAAAATAATCTTTTTGATATTGCTGCTATGATTCATCAAGGTATAATCTCTGACTACTTTTGCATAAGTAGAAAGAATTTTTTCGGCCATGGTTCTGGCTTCCGAAGACATGCTTATCTTATTGATGTTGAATTTGATGTTGTTGGAAATTTTGTTTGCCAAAAACAGATCAACACCGGACTTTAAAGCCTCTCGATTGCATAAGGCGTCAAATATCATCAATGAAGTTTTTATGTTTGTGAATGGATTGTTGCGATAAATCAAAAGTTGATTTGCAGTTTTTGCAAAGTCAAGTAACCTCGCAGCTTCAATGTCACCGTTTCTTACTATTGTCAACAATTTTTCTTGAATCTGATTGTTAGCTTCTACGTATTTGGCATTGATGTCATTTTCAGCGCTTTCCTTGATTGATCCATTATTATCGACTTTCTTAATTTGCACATTGAAGATTCTAACCTTGTCGAATTCAAAGAATTCCGAATTTTGAAGCATTCTAACCAGTATTGTTTGGTGAGATTCGGTCAGTATTTTTGCGTTGTAGTAAAATTGTTCAACCATAATTGCATCTTCATTGATAAAACGATGATTAACGATAAGATTATCAATAAAATGTTCAAAATCATCATTTATTAAAAATGGACCGATAATAATATTTCTTTCATTGGCAAACAAGCATAAAAAAGTCAATCCATTCTTATCTTGAACCCTCAAGGTTTTGCTGTCTTTATGATTTTCGACAATTGACTGTTTAAAATGATTGATTTCTGCTTTTAAATCTTCAGGAAGAAGCAGAGAATTTGTTTCATAAGTTTTGACATTGTTCTCGTAAAATGAAAAGGAGATAGTTGTCATGTAATGGATGTTGTAAGCAATTTTTTCTATTTTCATAATTTTCTCCTTACTAGACAATTATAGAGAAAATCGTGTTGAATGTCAATAATGTATTGGAAAAAGTCATTTTATTGTATTTTAAACAAATACATCGAACAAAATATTCATTATACAAAAAAAGACCGCCATAATTGGCGGTCTTAGATTAAATTACAAAATTGCCATCCTTGAATATTTGGATTTTTTTACCTTCTTTTGTAATGCCTACGATATTCATGTCTTTACTGCCAAACATGAAATCCGAGTGTGACATGGAGTTGTTATAACCGTATTTTTCCAGTTCCTT
>JAVEWC010000111.1:1310-3833 GCA_034004745.1 Candidatus Izemoplasmatales bacterium
TTCTTCATTGACTCTGGAAGCGTGAAAAATTGCATTCCATAACGCCTCTGTTGCTGCAGATTCATCCATATCAGGAAACACTTTTTTTGCCCAAATCGGATTTGATGCTGCTATAATTGTCCATTGACTCTTGTTACCCATCATATGTTCGCGATAAAAATTCAAAGCTTTGCTTGAAGCGATTCCGGCAACTTGGATTTTGTTAGAGTCTACACCTTTATTAGCTCCCGGTATTGGAGAGACGATAGAAATTACGCAAGCACCATTATCGACAAAATATCTCATTCTATCAATAGAAAATTGTGGAATATCTTGCAAAGTTTCCAAGGTTTCATATTCCAATGAATAACGGTTAGTGATATCATCACGCCAGTTGACAATCACTCTTTTTGCTCCTGCTTCATAAGCGTGTTTTGTAACTTTTCTAGCAATCTCTTGTGCTTCAGTTGGAGCGTTGACTACGACGATTTGATCTTTTTGAACATTTGCCCCAATCTTTACAGCTAGATTAGCTAGTTTTTCTAATAGTATATCTTTTGGCATTTTATACATTCCTTTCTAAACAATCTAAAAATTATTATAACATGATTTAATTAAAATCAACACGGTATATTATAGCTGAATATGAGTTTATCGCCAATAATAATTCAAAAATTATTATATTATGATATAATTTAGTAAAATCAATAGGAATAGGATGTGGATGATATGGATGATAGAATTTATGTTAGTTGGGATTTTATAGATGACTTCATGGTCAGTGCATTTAAAAAAATCGGTGTGCCTGAAGAAGATGCCAAGATTTGCTCAGAGATTTTAATGGAGAGTGATAGACGCGGGATTGAAAGTCATGGCGTCAATCGCTTCAAACCGATCTATATTGACCGTATCAAAGCCGGAATTCAAAACCCTCAGACTAAGATTGATATTTTACGAGAAACTGCTACAACAGCAGTGTTTGACGCTAATGATGGTATGGGTATGGTTGCTAGTTATAGGGCGATGCAACTGGCAATTGAAAAAGCAAAAAAATATGGCATGGGTATGGTTGCTGTTAGAAATTCCACGCATTACGGAATAGCTGGTTATTATGCGACTATGGCTTCGAGTGCGGGAATGATTGGTATAACAGGAACAAACGCCAGACCTTCAATAGCACCAACTTTTGGCGTAGAAAACATGCTTGGAACAAATCCTTTGACTTTTGGTTTGCCAACTGACGAAGATTTTCCATTTGTTTTAGATTGCGCAACAAGCATTACTCAGAGAGGTAAAATCGAGTATTTTGCTAAAATCGATAAAGATACACCGAAGGGTATGGTGGTCGGTCGGGATGGATTGGCGAAGACAGACTCTAAACAAATTCTTAAAGATCTAGTAAACAATCAAGCTGCTTTAGCTCCACTTGGAGGAATTGGCGAAGAACTAGCCGGATATAAGGGTTATGGATACGCAACAGTTGTTGAAATATTAAGTGCCGCTTTACAGGCGGGTAGTTTTTTGAAGATGCTAAGCGGAAGGGATGATGAAGGAAAACTCAAACCATATCATCTCGGCCATTTCTTTATCGCCATTGACACAGAAGCTTTTATGGGGCTGGATGTTTTCAAAAAAACAACAGGTGATATCCTACGAGCTTTGAGAAACAGTGAAAAAGCACCTGGAGAAGAAAAAATCTATACAGCCGGAGAAAAAGAATATTTAGTCTGGTTGGAAAGAAAGGATAAAGGAGTACCTTTAAATCAAGCGTGTATAAACGACATCAAAGAAGTTAATGATGTTCTCGGTTTGAACAAAGAACTGCCTTTTTAGTTAATATGAGCAAATTTGACGAAAACATTAGAAAGTTAACTCCACTTCAATATAAGGTGACTCAAGAAAAAGGTACGGAGAGACCTTTTGAAAATGAATACAATGATGAGTTTCGTGAAGGAATATATGTTGATATAGTTTCTAAGGAAGTATTATTCTCCTCAAAAGATAAATTCAATGCCCATTGTGGTTGGCCTTCATTCATTAAACCCCTGAATGAGAAGGAGATTATAAAAAAAATAGATTTTTCTCACGGAATGATTAGAACTGAAGTGAGATCAAAATCAGCCAATAGTCATTTAGGTCACGTCTTTGATGATGGTCCTGATGGCAATCTAAGATATTGTATTAATTCAGCGTCATTGGAATTCATTCCCAAAGAAAAGATGGCTGAAAGAGGATATAAAGAATATTTAAGCCTCTTCGAGAGGGTTTAAAATGGAAGATAGAATAAAGAGAAACAGAGAGACGATAAAACCACAATGGACGGATTTGTATAATGCTAATACGGCCAAAAAACAAGGCAAAGAACGGCCTGAGCAGTTCAAATCTGTATCAGGAGCTAAGAAAATTGATTTACTAAAAAAGTTTCCGAATATTAAAACAAAAACACTCCAGGAAGTGATAGCGTCAAGAAGAAGTTTACGGTCCTATAGTGAGGTAAATCTATCTTTCGAAGAACTTTCATATTTACTCTGGGAAACTTGCAGA
>JAVEWC010000112.1:0-3829 GCA_034004745.1 Candidatus Izemoplasmatales bacterium
TAAAATTACCCTTAGAAACGCCACAAAACAATCATCATCACGATGAAAATGATAATTTGCCAATAATTAGCCATCGTGAATTGTTTTCTTCTTTTGCTTTCCAGTGTTTCTAGTCCTTTCACTATTTTCTTTTGTTCTGCCACATCATTGTTCAAGAACTTAATCAAGAAGAAAGTTTTTTTGTTATATACGTAGTTAAAGCCTTCTTTGGCGTTAAGTATCAAATAATATCTTACTCGGTGATAACCGCATTTTCCGACATTAAGCAGTAGGTAATAATCGCATTTCTTAATTTTGGAGAAAATATAGATTCCCAAGGAAATAAGGAAGACAATGCCTATAAGGATGGCAAAGGTAATGCTATAGGCTAAATCGGAGTAAATTATTAGAATAATCAAACCGGCAAATAAACCAAAGGCGGCACTGATATGGCTCAATACGTGAAAACGCCAAATCGAATTGACGACCAGATACAGGATTGAAGCTGAGATTAAAGCCTTAATTATTAGATTGAAATCAAACATGAACATCTCCTTTTAGACAAATGGTTTTACCAATGCAACAAGTTCATCGATAGAAAGTTCTTCCGTAACTTTCAAAACTGGAACTTTAACATCTTCCAACCATAATAAATGTTGTTTTCTGGAACGAATATATTCTGGATTGGTTTCATAATTGGAAACCCATTCCAGAAAATCCAGGTGTTTTTGATATAAATCACCGCCAGGAAGAATTCTTTCTTTAAATCGCATTTTCTCCCTGATTTCAATTCTTTTGATTCTGGTCTCAATGTCAAGATTGATGAAAACAAACAGTTTTATCCAATGTTTGATGTCATCCCCAAAACCGACCAAGGATCCGGAAATAACCAATTTATCGCTTTTTTTCAATTCTTCGATAATATATTCTCTGGCTAAAAGGTCGCTATTTCTGTTGGTAAAGGGCGGGTCAGTCTTTTCCCATAAGGCATCATCAACGTCAATGTGGTAATAACCGAATCTTTCGGCTATTACTCTTGCTAAAGTTGTCGATCCCGAACCCGAAGAACCAAAGATGTTAATGATATTCTTATTCATAGTTCACCTATTTTGCAAACATAATTTTTTCATTGTTGAACATTTTATTTAAAATTCCCACAAAAACTGCCAGATAAAGCAAATTGACACCTAAAGTAATCATTGTGTACACCAAGGCTTTGTCGCTGAACATCATGATCGCTTTTAGACTTTCAATACTATTATATATGGGAATGATGAATCTAAAAAGGCTTGGATCGGTATTTCCGCTAAAAGATGTACCGATGGAAATGATTATCGTCAAAATATAGATTGGGGTAATATAAGCACCGGCTTCCTTAACGGATTTTGCATATGCTGAAAGTATGGAAATAATACCGACAATGACAAATATTGTCGAGAATAAAACAATGAATATCAATAAATAATCGTTAAAACTATAGATATCGATATTAGCTTCCCCATTATTGATGAGTTTAGGCAATGACAAGATTATACCCAAGAATGACGAAGCGGCTGAAAGCATCGAAAGCACCGAAAGGGCCAAAATCTTGCCCAAGGCCAATTCTTTTCTTTTGATGGGGGTAATCAAGATTGTGGCTATTGTTCCTCTTTCTTTTTCCCCAGCAATGGCTTCCGGACCAATGCTCATCGCACCGGAAAACAGGAACATGATCACCAGCATCGGCAACAATTGTCCAAATACAGCACCCATCAATTCACCTTCATTAGATTCGGTTTGATTTTGCTGAATCAAGAAGAAATTTGTGTCACCATACAATTCAAGACTTTTCAGGTTTTGATATGTGATTAAGTAATTTATAAATCGACTTTGTGCCGAACTGGAATTGATATCGTTGGGATTGAAATAGATTTTTACCAGAGGTTTTTCCGCCACGCCGTCATAATCATCGAGGCCTTCAGGAAAAACGAGTAACATTGTCCATTCTTTATCGTCAATCATGGATTCAGCATAACTGATTTCACTTTCATCTATTTCAATTAAATTCAAGGAATCTTCATTTTCCGTTTGAGCGTAGATGGCCTGAAAATCAACCGGTAGATTAACCACTGCTATATCAGCTGGTTTTTCCGCCTGATTCTGCAACAAAGTTCCCATCAGACTATAAATTATGTAAATCATCAGTCCCGGTATCAACATGACCATGATAACCAATCTGGTATCCTTGATAACGCGATCCCATTCTTTTTTGAAGACGGTCAAGATGTTTTTCATTCTGCCACCTCACTTTTGACCAAGGCAAAGAAGATATTTTCCAAACTGTCTTTTGCCAGTAAGTTATCAACTTCATCCGTCAATTTAAGCTTTCCTTCAAGAATGATGCCAACTCGGTCACAAAGTTTCTCCACCAAGGAAAAGATATGGGTTGAAACGATGATGGTTTTTCCTGCAGCTTTCAACTCAAGAAGAAAATCGGTCACGACTTTAGCGGTAATGACATCCAAACCATTTGTCGGTTCATCAAAGATTATAACTTCGGGGTCATGAATAATCGATATTACCAATTGCACTTTTTGTTTCATGCCGCTCGATAGTTCCGCGATTTTTACTTCTTTGAATTTGTCGATTCCGAAACGGCTGAACAATTCGCTTTTTCTTTTTTCCTTGACTTCAGAAGGGATATCATGCAACTTGGCAAAAAAGTCGAAAAGGTAATTCGGCGTAAAAAAGTCTTCAAGTTTCAAATCACTGGTTAAAAATCCGATTTTTCTTCTTACCAGTTCCGGATCATTTACCACGGAAATATCGTTGATGAAAATATCGCCCTCATCAGGTTTTATCAAAGTTGAAATGCATCTTAAAGTAGTAGTCTTACCAGCTCCATTTGGACCGAGAAGACCATAAATTTCACCTGGATAGGCAAAAAAAGATAGATGATCTACAGCTATTTTAAGTTTATTGGTAGTATGATCGATTTTCATCTGTTTTTTTGACAGAATAAAAGTTTTGGAAATGTTTTCCACTCGAATTGTCGCGTTCACTTGCTAATTTCCTCACTGAGTAATATTTTAGTTATATCTATCTTACCAAAAAATCTTGTGATTTACAATTCAATCTCTTTTTTCAAAGAAAAAAAGTCTATTTCTAGACTTTAATTCATTTTCAAAAAGATTACTTGCTTAAAGCTTTTTGTGCTTGCTTGCAAAGATCTGCGAATCCGTTTGGATCAGTAATCGCGATATCAGCTAAAATTTTACGGTTAACTTCGATATTTGCTAACTTTAAACCGTTGATTAATCTTGAATAAGATAAATCGTTCAATCTTGCTGCAGCGTTGATTCTGGTAATCCATAATTTACGGAAATCTCTTTTTCTTCTGCGGCGATCTCTATATGCATACTTGAATGAATGCATAACTTGTTCTTTAGCTGTCTTGAAGATAACATGCTTGGAACCGAAATAACCTTTTGCTAATTTGATAACTTTCTTACGGCGGTTTCTCGTTACGAAACTCCCTTTAACTCTTGGCATAATTCATCGACCTCACTTTTATAGGTATGGAACCATATGTTTGATTCTTTTTTCGTCAGATTTGGACACGATTTCAGTATTTCGTGATTGACGATTCTGTTTTGGTGATTTATGGCTCATCAAATGGCCTTGAAAAGTAGATGGTCTAGATAATTTACCAGAACCGGTTCTTTTTAATCTTTTCTTAGTTCCTGAGTGTGATTTCATTTTTGGCATAATTAACTCTCTCCTTTTTCTTCTTATTTTTTTGTCGGGTTTAATACCATGGACAGGAATCTGCCGTCATGGGTAATCTTATTTTCCAACTCGCCGACTTCAA
>JAVEWC010000008.1:0-13967 GCA_034004745.1 Candidatus Izemoplasmatales bacterium
AATGTCTTTTTCGTTTTATTTGTAAGTTATCTTTTATTGCCAGCCGCTTTTTTAATCATCGTATTTCCGTTCATGAACACAATCTTTTTGGGGATGATTGCGTTTTTTGAAGAAATGATAGCATTTAGTCAAAGTGCCAATCATTTCTTGGAATTCAACTTTCCATTTGAATGGCAGAAGGGATTGTACTGGCTACTGATTTTACTTTTTTTGGTAAAATATAGACAAAGAATGCGTAGATATTTCTATGCTTTGGGGTTATTGCTGATTGTGAGTCTTTTCCCGCAATACTCGATATTCAATTCCACATATGTCAGAATTCTCGATGTCAATCAAGCTGAAGCGATTCATATTCATCAGGGCAGTTGTGACATCCTGATTGATACGGGTAAAAGTGATGATTATGATAATATTGTCAATTACTTCAAAAAACTCAATATCAAAGAGTTGGATTATCTAGTCATAACACACTATCATGATGATCATGATGGTGAGGCTTTGGATATTTTATCAAACTTGAAAGTAAAAAATCTTGTTGTTGGCACTTATAATCAAAAGTATGAGAGATTTAATCAAATCATCATGAACGAAGGGGAAGTTTTAAGTTGTGGTACCATGCAACTAACTAATTTAAATGGATATAATGGGGATGACGAAAATAATAGATCTTTAGTCTTATGGGGGAATATTGGTGGCGACAATTGGCTTTTTACCGGCGATATCGAGAAACCTGTGGAAAAGGAAATTCTTCAGAAGTATGATTTGAAAGTCGATATTTTAAAGGTTGCTCATCATGGCTCAATCACTTCATCCACGGAAGAGTTCATAACGGCATGGGAGATAGAATACGCCTTCATTTCCGTCGGTAAAAACAATTATTCTCATCCTCACGATGAAGTAATAAGAAGACTTGTCAATAATAAGATAGAATTTTTTCGAACGGATAAGTCCGGATCGATAACGATAAGGTATTTCAAGTACTTTAATTTTGGTTTGATTGAGGAATATCTGAATCAAGAGAAAATAAAATATCACTTAAAAAATTAAGCTGTTATGCACAAATCCGTTAAACTTTGTTATAATAGATACAAGATAAAATCTTTAGGAATGGATCAAAAAAACGATGAACCGAAATTGTTATCTGTTTTACGGCGAAGATCATTTTCTGATAAAAAAAGAAACCGATTTGGTTTTCAAAGAAAACGAAATCGATTTATCAATGATTGAAGTTTATGATGGTGAAGAAGAGGGTGTTGATCAGGCGATAACCAATGCCATGACCCTGCCTTTTTTGGCTGATAAAAAAGGCGTCGTCATCAAGAATGCGATGTTCTTGTCCGGCGAGCAATCAATCTCTGACGCTGAAGCTGATAAAATCATCAATTTTTGTGAAATGAAATTGGAATGGACGGTACTTATCATCCAAGTACCTTTTGATATTTTGGATACTAAAGGTAAATTGGTAAAATATCTTACCAAGAATGTCATAACCAAGAAATTTGTCGTCAATGATAAAGCCTTCGACGTTTACGATTATGTCAAAAAGCAATTGGCCAAACATAATCTCAAGATTCAACCTTTCGCCTTGACCCAATTCATCAATCGTGCCAACACCAACATGGATAACTTGAACAATGAATTGGAAAAACTTATCTATTATTCATATAACTTAAAAGAGATTAATGCGGACGTCGTATTTGAAGTCATCAACCGAGAAATTGAAGACAATATCTTTGATTTGGTCAATGCATTATTGGAGAAAAACCAAGATAAGGTTTTCAAAGTATATTATGACTTGATTGATCATAACATAAAGAGTACGCAGATTATATCGGTAGTTGCCAACAAGTTTCTAGAAATCCTCTACACCAAGGCCTTGATGAATATCAAATATTCCAAGGCTGACATCGAGAAGTTTTTTGGATATTCAAGCGGCAGGGTTTATTATATGATGAAGAATGCCCAAGAAGTATCTGATGAGGTTTTGTTCGATAATATCAAGAGTTTGGAAGAACTCGATTTCAATATCAAATCAGGAAGGATTGATAAAGATCTTGGACCTGAATTGTATTTTCTTGCGGGTAAATAAAAAAAAAGCCCTCTGGCTTTTTTCTTACATAGCGTTGACTTTATCTGATAAACGAGACTTTTGTCTATTAGCATAATTTTTATGATGAATGCCTTTAGCAACGCTTTTATCTAGTTTTCTGTAAGCTAAGTTTAAAGCTTCGACTGCTTTTTCTTTATCGCTGTTTTTTGCTAGAACTTCCACGTTCTTAATTGCTGTCTTTAAAGAAGATTTAAAAGAAGCATTAGCTAAACGTTTCTTTTCGTTTTGAACGTTACGTTTAATTTGTTGTTTGTTATTAGCCATTATTTCACCTCCATTAGTAATCGCGTAAATATTTTAACAAATAAGTGACAAAAAAGCAACTAATAAAAATTATATTTTCCATGTAAAAGTCGTTTTGTTTGGTTATTTTATTATTAATTTTTTTTTGAAGGCAACATTTACCTTGTTAAACGTAAATTAGCCCTCAATTTAGGTAAAATCAGTTTATGATATTTCAAGGAGGATTTTATGCCAATCATCAAAAGCAGCGGTTTCGTATTGGAACAACTTGAAGCCCTCAACAACAAGTATGTTCTCGCTAATGGATATTTGGGAATCAGTGGAGTAATGGATTGTTTGAAACAAGCTGACCATGCACATTTAAAGGTTGGCGGTTTGGTGATGGATGATGTTGAAGGGAAACGCTACATCAGCGTTTTTAATCCTCTTTACACGGCAGTTACTGCCAATGGCGTTTTGCTTCATCCGGCAAATATAAATCCCATTTTTCATGAACAGAGTCTGGATATTGACAACGGTGTTTTTTCGAAAACGACCGTTTACAATGTGAATGATACGGAAATTAAAATATATAGTGAAAGATTCTTGGATCAAAAGCACAAAAATTTCATCTATTCCAAAGTAAAAATCTATACCAACAAAAGTATCGATTTGGATATCACCCATGGCATTGATTTGGACATGTTACCAAAATATGACGATTTATACACATATGTCAAGGTTGAAAATAATGAAGACATAATCTTGAATGCACGACTTGAAGAATTGGACAAAGAAGTCTCAATATTCTATAGTTTTGAAAGAAATTTCCGCCATCGTAATAAGAATTCCAAAATTCAGAATCTCGAGACTTATAGTTTAAAAACTGAAGCATTACGCGATTATGAGATTATCAAGTATATCGGTGTTTCAGCAGAGACAAGAAAAAACCCCGAATACTTGGGTAATATGATTAAGAAGTTCAAGAAGAATGGTTATAGCAATATCTTTGACTTGAATAAATTGTATTGGGAAAGGCTTTGGAAAAATCGAAAAGTGGAAATCTATGGAAATGACCAAGTGGAGCGATATTTCCAGTACAATCAATTTCAGTTGATCAGTCATAGACCGCTTCAGGACAAGACTGTTGTTTCCCGATTCGGCTTTACTGACAAGATTATTGACAATTCTTATGCCAATGAACTATATGTGTTTAAATATCATTTGAACACAGATTTTAAATCCGCAAGAAGGTATTTGATTACTCGCATCAATCAACTTGAAGAAGCCAAAGACTTTGCTAAAGTTCATAAATTCAAAGGCGCACTATATTCAGATAAAAACATAAATCTATACTTGAATGCACTTATCACCATTAATTTAACCGATTATATCGAAAGAACCATGGATAAAAGTCTTCTGAACCTTGGTGGTTTGGAAATGGTACTTGAGACCGCTCAATTCTACATGAATTATATTAAATTGAATGACAAGAAAACTAATTATCAAACGCTGAGTGCGACATCGCTTGATGGAAAAATTAAGGACATCGACAATCCCGCCTTGCTCAATTACCTGATTCGCGATTGCTTTGGCAAAACAGCGAATCTTGTAGCTTTAGCAAAAGTTGATCGACGCAAGGAAATCGAAGAGTTCCTGGCAGTCAATCAATATGACAAGTTGATTGACAAAATCAGGGAAGCGAGAAGAAAACTCTATTTGCAACAGCCAAACGTCAATAATCTCATTCAGTATTATGATAAGTATTTCAAGATAGAAGACAAAATCAATTTTCCTGATTTGTTGAACCTGTTTTTCATTTATCCGGAAGAATTCAAGAACTTGGCACAAAAAGAAACATTCCTGTATTATTCCAGATTGACCAATCCCGACGCTTACGGCAACTTCATTCTTGGACTATGTTCGATTTGGGAAGGTATGGAAAAGGAAGCCAATAAATATTTCAGAACCTTTAACAGCCTGAATGTCTATGACAGTTCAAGCAAGGTAAATCATCTTCAACCATACCTGGATTTAGGGTTGAGCGCTGCCTCTTATCATTTTATAGTGTATGGCATGGCAAAATTGAGGCATGACCGTTATCTCTTGACCGCTGACGCCTTGATTCCATCCGATGTCAGAAGATTGGAATTCAAGGTCAAGATTGCCAAGAACATAGCTACAGTCAAAATCAGAAGAAATAGCGCAGTAATAGAATGGAATGAAATGGAAGAGCAACCATCTCAATAATAGAAAAAGCCAGAAATTTTTGAAATTCTGGCTTTTTCTTTATATAAGGAAAATGAAATGAGTGACTATTAATTGTTTGCCTTACGGTTGTTCAATACTTTTTGGAGTAGAACTGCGCCAAGAATCAAAATGCCTTTAATCAAGTCATTGACGAAAGCTGGTACCCTTAAGGCTGATAGAACTGAATCAATTGCATATAGCACAACAATACCAAAGAATGTTCCTTGGATGAAGCCCTTGCCGCCAGCCATTGAAGTTCCGCCGATGGCAACTGCAGCGATAGCATCCAGTTCAAAAGATTTACCGGCTGTAGCAGTGTCGACCGATCCGAATCTCGCCACATATAAAAAAGCAGCGATTCCGGTTAAAAGTCCAGTCAATGAATAAATATAAATTTTAATTCTATCTACATTAATGCCGCTTAGTTTGGCTGCTTTTTCATTCGAGCCGACCGCATAGACATAGCGTCCAAATTTGGTTTTTGTCATCAAGAACAACATCAATAGGACGATGATTATGAAAATCCAGACTAGGTAAGGTATTTTTAGAAAAGTCCCATACCCCAAATTTCTCAGGATACTGTAATAAGCTGCTTGGTTAATTAGAATCGGACCGCCCTGACCTTGCTGAATGGTAAGTGATCTGAAGGCAGCCATGGTGGCCAGCGTAACGATAAATGAAGCAACCTTGGCCTTTCCGATAAAGAAGCCGTTGATGAAACCAAGCAAAGTACCAACTAATATGGCATATCCCAAGCTCAACCAGACGTTTTCTGTGTTGTTGAACATGATGGCGGTGTTTGCAGCGGTAAACGCCAGAATGGAACCTACCGACAAATCGATGTTTCCGGAAATGATGACCATCGTCATGCCCAAGGCAATGATGCCAATGAAAGTAGAAGATTTCACCAGATTCATGATATTAGCGAAAGTGAGAAAATTGCTTGAAGCTATTCGTCCGATTATCAACAAAAGAATTAAGGATACTACATAATTATGGTTAATCAAAATGTTTTTTAAGAAAGGCCAGACTTTAGTTTGAATGTATACTTTGGTTTTTTCTTTGGTAATTTTTTTATCAGCCATTTTATGACTCCTTTCGGTTGGAACCGGTAGAATAGAACATCATGTCCACTTCATTCAATTCATCGTGATTCATGATTTTATTGATTTTGCCACGATACATGATGATGCAGCGATGACAGATCTTATAAATTTCAGGGAATTCGGAAGAGAAAACTATAATACTCTTTCCTTGTTCCGCCAAATAATTGATTAGTTTGTATATTTCAAATTTAGCCCCCACGTCAATTCCTTGGGTTGGATTATCCAGTAGGTAAACATCGGAGTCAAGTTCAAACCAGCGGGCAAAGATAACTTTTTGTTGATTTCCACCAGATAAGGATGTAATTGGATCTTTTGGTGAGTTGGCTTTGATGTTGGTTACTTTTCTATTTTTTTCAAATCTTTCTATTTCTTCTTTATTGCTGATAAAGAATTTTTTGTGTTTTGCATTGAAATGAGCAATCGAAACATTATTGAGGATATTCATATCTTTGATGATTGAACGCTCTTTTCGGTTTCTTGGAATCATGCCGATTCCTGATTTCATGACTTGCTTTATAGAAGATAAATTTAATTTTTTTCCATTTTTAATTATCTCACCATTTGCAACTTTTCTTGCTCCAAATAGCGCTTCACTGAGTTCGCCCCGACCATCACCGAACAAGCCGGTAATCGCCACAACTTCACCTTTTTTAACTGAAAAGGTAATGTCGTGAAAGTATGGTGGACAACTCAAGTCGTTGACTTCAAGGACAGTCTCGGTTTGTAATTGCGGCCTATGAATATCTTTTTCTTCAATGATTTTTCTACCAACCAGAAGTTCAGTTGCCTTGTTCTCATCGATATCTTTAAAAAAGCCACTAGCAATGAACTTGCCATCTCTTAATACAGTATAACGATCACAAATGGTAAAAAGCTCCGGCATTTTGTGAGAAATGTAAATACAGCTAATGCCGTTCTTTTTCAATTCTCTCATGATTGAGAATAAATTATTGATTTCTTTATCGGTTAATGCGGTAGTTGGTTCATCCATTATGATGAGTTTTGATTCAAATAAAATAGCGCGAGCGATTTCGACTAATTGTTTTTCAAGGGTATCTAATTCCCTGACGTAAAGGGTTGGATCAATTGAGATATTCATTCTTTTGAATACTTCATTTGATTTTCTTATCATCTCTTTTTTATCAAGATAAATTTTTCCTTTGGTTATTTCGCGATTGATAAATAGATTTTCAAAAACTTTTAAATCATTTACTAAGTTTAGTTCCTGATGAATAAAACTGATACCTAATTCGACGGCTTGATGAGGTGTTAAGTGTTGAAATTCGACGCCATCAATGACGATAGTGCCGCTTGTTGGTGGTAAAACTCCTCCCAAAATATTCATCAAAGTGCTTTTTCCGGCACCATTTTCACCCAATAATCCATGAATTTCAGCGTTTCCTATCAAAAAAGAAACGTTATCCAATGCTTGGACAGCGCCAAAATTTTTATAAATATTTTTAAATTCTACAATCATTCTTTCACATCCCTTTTTACCGAAGATTTAGATATAAGTTAGCCGGTTAGAGACATATCTAACCGGCTAGCTCTAATTCTTATTTATTCTTAGTCTTCTAAAGAATATCTTAATGTGTAAACTGGACCTTGCATAAAAGTTTCAAAATTTGTGTTGTCAACCATTTCAGTTGGCACTAAATATTGTCCGCTTACTGTTTCGCCTTCAAGGACATCGATACCCAATTGTATAGCATCAACAACCATTGCTGGTGAGAATGAGAAAACAACTTGATTAATACCTAATGCTTCATAGTGATCGAATAATGATAATAATTCTCTTGATGCACTAACTGCAGATACTAATTCGATGTTTAATGAGTAAGAACCTTCATAACCTTCTAAAGCTGCTAAAACCCCTGCAGCTACTTCAGCGTCATGTGTGAAGATAGCTTTGATTGATTCAACATCAGCTTGTGAAGCTGTTGTCAAGAATGTTTCCATTTGTGATTGAGCTGTGTCTTTACTCCAGTTTGTTGACCATTCTTGGAATTTAACGAAGTTTTCATTAGCTGTTGACCAGAAACCTTCAGATCTTTGAGTTGGCACGCTTGAGTTGTCACCCTTGAATTCAAGAATTTTAACTTCGCCAGCTGCTAATTCGTCTGCGAAATATGTATTGAAATATTCGCCAGTTTCTTCACCGATAGTCACGTTGTCACCAAGTAATTCAGCGGTTTCATTGAAATCACTGATTAAACGGTCATAGATGATTAGTGGGATTTCAGCGTCTACGATTGCTTGAGCGGCTGATTTCAATTCATCACCATTGTGTGGCCATAGAACAACTACATCAACACCGTCAGCGATGACTTTGTCGATTTGAGAAGCTTGTTCAACGATGTCGTCAGAAATTAAGAATTGGAAGTTATATCCATATTCTTCAGCTAATCTTTCAGTAGCTGCTTCCGCATGGTTGATGCTTTCGCCTAGGAAACCGTGGTCAGCACTTGGCATGATAACTGCGATTTCTTTTTTGTCTGATCCACCATTACAAGCTGCTAGTGCAACTACGGTGAACAGTAACATTAAAACAGTAATTAACTTTTTCATTTTGTACAAATTTCCTCCTAAATTTTGTTTTTTATATTTTTATTTGTAATAAAATAAAAAGCGATTTAATTGTTGCTACCTGTGGATTCACGATGGATTATTTGGTAAGGCAGAATTATTTTCTTATTTACGGAATTGATGTCTTGAAGTTTTTCGTATAACAATTTAAACGATTCCTTACCCAAATCATATCTAGGTTGATTGATAGAAGAGATTGTCGGAGAGGTATAGGTTGTAATTGATGTATTGTCAAAACCCATGACACAAACATCAATCCCGACTTTTAAACCTTGAGACTTGAGATAACTTGTCGCTCCAAGCGCTAATGAGTCTGAAGCACAGACTATAGCGGTTGGTCTTGGTTTATAAGCCATTAACTTCTTAGCGCCGATGGCCCCATCTTCATATCGATAAAAATTCTTTACTACCAAATTCTTGTCAAACTTAATGCCGTGATCTCTTAAGGCATCTTGGTATCCAGTTTCTCTTCCCAATTCAGAGGTTTTATAATAATTGCCACTGATCATGCCAATGGTTTTATGACCTTTGTCAATGAATTGCTTGACAACATCATACACTGCTTGGCGGTTGTTGATTTCCACACTGGAAACGTCTGCGGTCATTGTCGGTTCGCAACATTGAACGAATGGATAATTTTTGGCAAGACTAGTGATGGCGTCTGCTTCAATCGTATTGAACAGACTTATGCAACCATCGACATGTTTCATTCTAAGCATGTGAAGGTATTTTATTTCTTGATGTTCTTGAAGATTTGTTACCGCAACCAAGATAGCATAACCCTTTTCTTCCGCAGTTTCTTCAATGCCTTGAATTATCTCCGAATAAAACTGGTTTGACATGGTTGGCAATAATACAAGAATCTTGTTGCTCTTTTGAGTTCTTAAACTTCTGCCTGTGATATTAGGCACAAATTTGTACTTATCGATCACGGAAAGCACTTTCTTTCTGGTCGAATCAGCAACTTTAGGGTCATTATTGATAACCCGGGAAATAGTGGCCACAGAGAGATTGCACTTACTTGCAATATCTTTAATATTCATATTTATTTACCTCTAAATCCATATTTCTTGTAAACGATTACAAGGTAATTATAACATAGGAAATGACTTTGTCAAGATATGTAAACGGTATTTTAGCAAAAAAAATAAAAAAGTTTGCAAATAAAAACTAGTGTGAGTATAATATAAATGTAAACGTTTAAATAGGAGGGGTACAATTATGAAAAAATTTAAGACAGCAGTTATCGGTTCTGGTTTTATTGGAGTTGCTCATATAGAAGCTTTAAGAAGACTCGGAAATGTTGAAGTGATTGCTTTGTGCGATATGTTCAACGCTGAAAGAAAAGCCAAGGAAAATCATATTGAATTGGCTTATACCAATTATAAAAAAATGATAGACGAGAACGACTTGGACTTTGTTCATATTTGTACACCAAACAACACTCACTTTGAAATTGCTAAGTATGCTTTGGAAAGAAACGTCAATGTCGTATTGGAAAAACCAATGACATTCACTGTTGAAGAAGCTGTTTATTTGGTTAAACTCGCAAAGGAAAAGAATTTAATCAATGCTGTCAATTTTCATAATCGTCTATATCCAGCAAATATATTTATCAAGGATTATATCAGAGAGAACAATATTGGTGACGTGTTTTCCATAAATGGCAATTACCTTCAAGATTGGCTTTTATTCGACACTGATTACTCATGGCGTCTAAACACTAAAGAATCGGGTTCAACCAGAGCTGTCGCAGACATCGGTTCACACTGGATGGATTTGGTTGAATATTTGACTGGTTTAAAGATTGTGGAAGTCTTCGCGGAGTTTAAAACAGTTTATCCACAAAGAAAAAAAGCCCTTGGTGAGATAAAAACATTTTCAGTTAATGAAGTGACTGAATACGAGTTGAAAACTATTGATACCGAAGACATAGCTTTGGTAATGTATCGTTTTGAAAATGGTGCTATCGGTAATGTGACGATTTCACAGATGGCTGCCGGCAAGAAGAATAATCTGGAAGTATTCATTTCCGGTACTAAAGCTTCAGTCAGGTGGGGCCTAGATGATTTGGAAAACGTTCATATCGGTTACCGGGATAAGCCATCATTGATAATGACTAAAGATTACGGATTGATGACAGTAGCTAAAAACGCTATTGATTTTCCAGCGGGGCATACCGAAGGTTTTCCGGATGCAATCAAACAGGTTTTCAAACAAGTTTATTCGCAACCTCAAGATAAGCACTATGCTCAATTTGAAGATGGTTTAAGACAAATGATTCTTTGCGAAAAGATCTCTGAGAGTGCTAAAAAATCTCAATGGATAAAAATTTAGGAAGTGGCTGAAATGAAAATAGGTTTGCTAAGTGCGATTTTACCCGATTTGAGTTTTGAAGAAGTAATTGATCTTGCAAAAGCATATAATTATCAAGCAGTGGAACTGGCTTGTTGGCCTAAGGGCAAATCCACAAGAAGGTATGCTGGTGTAACCCATATCGATGTCGATGATTTGACAGAAGAAAAAATAGATTATATTCTATCTTATGTAAAGAAAAATAATATTGAAATAGCAGCACTAGGCTATTATCCAAACCCTCTTGATGGTGACGAAGAAAAAAGGAAATTCTTTCAGAATCATATCTTGAAGGTTATTAGAGCCGCAAAAGATTTGAAAGTCAATCGTGTTAGTACTTTTATCGGCAGAAATCAATTTCTCAATGAAGACGATAATTTTGAATTATTTAAAAATGATTGGCCTGAGATTATTGCATATGCCGAAAAGTTGAAAGTTTATGTCGGAATCGAAAATTGTCCGATGTATTTCACGAAAGATGAATGGCCAGGCGGACAAAATTTGGCCAGTAGCCCTTATATGTGGCGAAGAATGTTTCAAGAAATACCTTCACCATATTTTGGTTTAAGTTATGATCCTTCCCATTTATTCTTGCAAAGAATGGATTACCTAAAACCTCTAATAGAATTTAAAGACAAAATATTTCACATCCATTTCAAGGATATCAAATTATTCAATGATAAGATTGATGAATATGGAGTATTTACTTATCCCTTGAGATATATGCAACCAAAAATCCCTGGAGAAGGTGGAATTGATTGGCAAGCATTTATTAAAGAACTAAAAAATAATGATTATCAATATTATGCTTGTGTTGAAGTGGAAGACAAGGATTATGAAGATTCATTCCTTTCAAGAAAGAAAGCGATTGAAAACAGTTATAATAACCTAATTAAATTTTTTTAACTCCCCCTTTAGAAAATAGACAGTCGCCATGACGCGCTGTCTATTTTTTCTAGATTGTTTGACAAAATTGCATATTTTAGGTAAAATCTTTATATATATAAGGGGGATTTTTATGTCAAACAGAAGAATATTTGGAATTATCTTAATAGTTCTCGGTGCAGTATTTTTATTAAATATTCTAGGTATCTTTACCTTTAATATCTTTGCAATCAAGGGTTGGTGGACTTTATTCTTGATTATTCCTGCAGTAATTTCCATGTCAAGACAAGGAATTACTACCGGAAATGTCATTTTACTGGTTTTGGGAGTAGTCTTGTTTTTAAGGGAAAGAGACTTTGATTTCAATGGCTATCTGTTACCAGCTGCCTTGATTGTCTTGGGTATCAGTTTATTCTTGAAAAAATGAGTTGCCTATTTTGTGATTTGAAAGAAAAAACAGAGCTATTTATATATGAAAATGATGAAGTTTATTGTATTTATGATAATTACCCTGTAACTCAAGGTCACATATTAATCATCAGCAAAAAACATAGAGTCGATTATTTTGCTTTGGATAAGAAAGAATTGAATGCCATAGATGAAGCCATCAGGGCTTGTAAAAGTAAGTTGGACGTTTTATTTCGTCCATCCGGTTACAACATTGGCGTCAATAACGGCTGTAGTGCAGGGCAAACAATCATGCATCTACACGTACACCTTATACCGCGTTATGATGATTCATCATTCGATCCTAAAGGTGGAGTAAGAGGAGTAATACCGGAGAAACAAAAATATTAGTTTCTCCGGTTTTCATTTTGTCGTTTTAATTTATCCAAAATATAGTATAATATTGGTAGAGTATTGGGAGGCTTTTATGAAAAGAAAAACCAAAATAGTATGTACAATTGGACCGGCCATCGATTCGCCGGAAATGATTAAAAAAATCATCAATGCCGGTATGAATGTGGCGAGACTTAATTTCTCTCACGGCAATCCTACTGAACATAAGGCAAGAATTGATATGATTAGATCCATTGCCAAAGATTTACATCGTTATATTGCGATTATGGCAGATACAAAGGGACCGGAAATCAGGACCGGCATGTTCAAGGATAACCAGGCTCAGTTTAAAACCGGAGACCAGGTGAAAATTTTAAAAGAAGAGATTTTGGGATCCAAGGAAGCTTTTCACATCTCTTGTCCTGAGCTGTTCACGGATATTTCCGTGGGCGATTTCTTGTTGATAGACGATGGGAAAATGCGTTTGACGGTAGTGGAAAAATGTGTCGATGAATTCACATGCGTCGTCAATAATTCCGGTGTAATCAAGAGTAGAAAGGGCGTCAATGTACCTAACGTAAAACTATCCATGCCTTTTATCTCTGTAAAAGATGATGAAGACATCAGATTTGCTTGTCGCAACAAAGTTGACTTAATTGCTCTTTCCTTTGTCAGAAGAAAAGAAGATGTATTGCAGGTAAGAGAAATCTTGAAACAAGAAAATTGTGAAACTATAGAATTAATCTCCAAAATTGAAAATCAAGAAGGTGTCGATAACTTGAGTCAAATTCTTGAAGTTTCCGATGGTATCATGGTTGCCAGAGGTGATTTGGGGGTTGAGGTATCGACACAACTAGTGCCAATCTACCAGAAAAAAATCATTCAAAAAGCCAATGAAGTTGGCAAACCTGTCATTACAGCCACGCATATGCTGGAATCGATGATGTCATCACCACGTCCGACAAGGGCGGAAGCCAGTGATGTCGCTAACGCCATCTTGGACGGATCTGATGCAATTATGCTTTCTGGTGAAACTGCTGCAGGCGAATACCCGATAGAATCTGTTCTGATGATGGACACAATTGCCAAGACAGTTGAAGATATCATTCCTTATGAGGAAAGATTGCAAAAAGCCATCAAATCTTCTCATCAAACTACCAATGATGCAATTGGTATCGCTGTTGCCCAAACAGTATTGACCTTACCAAAAGCTGAAGTCATCATCGCTTTTACCGAAACTGGTGGGACAGCGAAAAGAATGTGCAAATTCCGACCAGGAGTACCGATTATTGCTGTTACCGACAGTGTTGAAACCTGTCAAAAGCTTGCTTATTATTGGGGGGTATTCGCTACAATTGGCGAAAACATCACTGATTTGAGATATCATGACCAAGTCGCCATTGAAGTTGCCAAAGACTTCGGTTTCAAAAAGGGAGCCACTATGGTAATCACTTCAGGCTGGGGTCAAAAACATGGATATACCAATACGATGAGGATTGTTGATATCGAGTAAAAAATAAAGAGCTAAAATTTTTAGCTCTTTTTTGTTACATCAAATGGATATAGCGATTGACTTCCCATTCAGTGACAGTTTTCTTGAATTCATCCCATTCCTTATTTTTGTATTCGATGAATTTTGAAAAGATATGGTCACCTAAGGCTTCCTTAATCAA
>JAVEWC010000008.1:14067-17862 GCA_034004745.1 Candidatus Izemoplasmatales bacterium
ATATTGGAGAATTGGAAGTTGATTTCATTTTGACTCGGAGCGACTTCATGATGAGAAGCTTCGACAGTAAAACCGATTTTTTCAAGTTCTAAGACAATGTCTCTTCGGCAATCGCTCGCTCCATCTATAGGTGATAAATCAAAATAACCGCCTTGATCTGTCATCTTCAAGGTTATTTTTCCGTTTTCATCAAGTTTGAAGAGGAAAAACTCTGGCTCAAAGCCGATATTGAGAGTTGAAAAACCGAGATCGTTCATTTTTTTGATCATCTTTTTAAGGTTTGAGCGGGGATCGGCGGCTGATGGCTTACCATCAGGAGTATAAACATCGCAGATTAATCTAGCTACTTTACCATAACGAGATTCTTCCCAGCTATGTATCAACCAAGTATCCAAATCTGGCCTTAAGTACATATCGGCTTCCATGATTCTCACGAAACCTTCGATTGAAGAACCGTCGAACATGACTTTACCATCAAGCGCTCTTTCTAATTGACCGACAGGGATTTCCACACTTTTGATAGTACCGATGATATCGGTAAACATCAGGCGGACATAGCGGACATTTTCCGCTTTGGCGTTTTCAAGAATTTGATTTCTGGTATATTTTTTCATTTTTTCACCTTAAATTACCCAGCTAAGGGTGTATTCCAATAATATTTTTGTATTATACAAATAAAAAGCAAATAAATCAATAAATTATGACTTATTTGCTTAATATAAACGGTTTCATTTGCGGTTTTATTTTTCAAGCTTCAATTTTTTGTTGAGATTGTCAATAAAGCGGGTAATAAGAGTAACGATTTTTGAGTTTCTTAATAGCCAATAAGCGGCTTCAGCGAGAATTATTCCCACTATCAAATCAATGATGTAATGTTGTTTCAATGTTTGAGTGGCGATGATAATCGCAATTGACAAAACCCAAATGACGATTTTTGTCCAAAGAGGTATTTTTTTATCCATTCTCAAAGAAATTATACATAACCAGCTCATTAAAGTGTGCATTGAAGGTAAAGCGTTTCTCGGTCCCGCTGACTGATAAATCATCATCACCAAGGATTCGGTGAAATTGAGATCAGTTCTCGGGGTCAAATAATCATTATTAAAGAATAATCCGGAAGTTGTTCGCCAATAAGTAACGTCAGATTGCCAGAAGAAATACCAGATTCCGCAGATAGTGAAAGTTATCAAGGCCATAGTCAATATCTTGTACATATTCTCTCTTGATCTTGTGGCGATATAAACAAAAACACCAGCCCAAAATGGATAAGCTATGACATAAGGATAAATATGCCAAGCGACGAATGGTACTTGCTGATTGAATTTAAGAAAAATATAAGAATAATCAACGCCAACGTTTCCCACTGCTTCAGCGTAAATTTGATTGCCGAAATAGGTGATAAACAAAAAGATAATTAAAAGTAAAAAGGGGATGATGATATAGTTGTATTTTTTTATGCCCATAAAGTTGTGCCCTTTCATATAATCTACTTAAAAATATACCATAAAATGGCACAAAAGACCATATTTAAAATATATGAATATTTTGTGATGATGAATATGTTGTTATTAAAACAAAATTGTGATAAAATCAAAAGTAATTTTATGAGGGGGTTTACCTATGTTCGGATTACGCAGTGATGGAAAAAAAATAAAAAATATCGATCCTTTAATGAGAATAGTTCCACATATCATGTTTTATCGCAATGACGCTCAAGTAATGCAGTTACAGGAAATTGACTGTGAAGCTATGGATAATTATATTCTTGATAAAAGAAAAACCGAGGGGTTAAGGTTGACATACATGGATATCGTCATGGCTTCATTTGTGAGAGTAGTCTCCTTAAGACCGAAACTAAACCGGTTTGTTGTCAATGGCCGAATTTTTAAAAGAAACAATATTCAAATCTCTTTGGCGGTAAAGAAAAAATTGGTTGATACAGCTGATGAAACAACGATAAAAATTACTTTTGACGGAACGGAATCAATTAAGGAAGTTATGGAAAAAGTTCATAACACCGTCAACGAAAATAAGGGCGATATCACTAATGATACCGATAGGATTGCCAAATTCCTGACAAAAGCACCAAACTTTTTCATTAAGGTCATGGTAAGATTTTTGATGTGGATGGATAAGCATGGAATGTTACCAAAATCGATTATCGAAGCCAGCCCTTTCCATACTTCAATCTTTTTGACAAACCTGAAATCTATCAAAATGGAAACAGTATATCATCATATCTATAATTTTGGTACGACCGGGTTGTTTGTATCCATGGGTAAAGAAACTTTGGAGCCAAGAGTCATAAACCAGGCAACAAAGGAAATCGGTGTCAAAAAGATTATGAAAATGGGCATCGTTGTCGACGAAAGAATTACTGATGGGTTATATAATAGTTTGTCTTTGAGAGAATTCAAGAAGATTATGGAAAACCCTTATATTCTCGATCAAAAAAATGATAACGTCGTTTTAGACGACTAATCAGAAGGTAAATGTAAAAGTCAGTTAGTGACAGAAAGAGGAATGACATGACAGATTTGATTTTAGCTATTCTAGGAATAATCGTCGGACTGATATTTTTTATGATCGGTGTGAGATTGGCCTTTTCACCTAAAAAATTCATAATTGGCATGATGAGCTATAAATACAAGGGCAAGAGAAATCCCGAACCACAAAAGAACGCAGTGATATTAACTGTTGTCATGGGAGCTTTATTAATGCTCGGTGGTTTGTATTATATGGTGATTGGTGTAGTCGCCATATATGCCTTGAGATAATTATTTTCGCTTAAAAAAAATATTTTATTGTATAATCAATATTTATTTGATAAAATAATATTGGCGAAAAAGTGCGTTTTATCGCTTTAATTGCTAGTTTAGGTGGTGACATTATGAACTTATTACGAATAAATAACCTAAATAAGACATTTGGCGGTAATGTGCTTTTTGACAATGTTTCTTTAGAAATAAACAAGCAAGAAAAGGTGGCCCTTATTGGACGCAATGGCGTTGGTAAAACCACTTTGGTCAAGATGATATTAAATGAAATTACCCCAGATTCTGGGGAAATTTTTATTTTTAGGCAGGCTCGTATTGGCTATTTGTCGCAAAAAATCATTGAATCTGAGAACAATACTTTGATAGATGAATGTTTAAACGTCTTTTCTGATCTTGTCAGAATCGAAAAAGAGTTGATGACATTATCGGAAGTTCTATCGATCGATAGTTCGGATTTGGCCTTAAAAAGATACAGCGACAAAGAACACGAATTTTTGGTTAAAGGCGGTTATGATTACCTGACCAAGATTGAGATGCTGTTGACGAGATTTGGGTTTTCCAAGAATGAGTATAACCGCGCTATCGAGAGTTTTTCCGGTGGAGAGAAAACAAGAATTGCTTTCGCTAAACTGTTGATGATCAATCCTGATTTGTTAATACTCGATGAACCGACAAACCATATGGACATCGAAATCATTGAATGGTTGGAGGATTATCTCAGAGCTTATAATGGTGCAGTTTTGGTTATAACCCATGACAAGTATTTCATTAATCGAGTTGTAAGTAAAATCTATGAAATCGATAATCAAAGCATCGAAACATATTATGGAAATTACGATGAATATGAAATTGAAAAAGTCAGTCGTTATGAGTTGTTGCTGAAAAAATATGAAAGACAAAGGAAAGAGATTGCTCATTTGCAAAGCTTTGTGGACAGATTCAGATATAAAGCCACAAAAGCAAAAAGCGCTCAAGACAGGATAAAAAAAATCAATAGAATTAAAGTCATTGATGTACC
>JAVEWC010000113.1:0-3724 GCA_034004745.1 Candidatus Izemoplasmatales bacterium
TGGCGTAATCATAGGAATCGACAATGAATGAAAAGTTGTTAAAGTATCAAAAACCAATAAGAATTATCATAGTTATAGCCGCAATAACCGGTTTTATTTTGAATTCTCTGGGTTCGCGAACACCATTTCGCCAGTATGCATATTTCACCATTCAATCCAACATTTTGGTTGCGACGGTTTATTTGATTTTACTTATCAAAAAAGCTGATTCAAAGTTTTTACAAGTTTTAAAAACACAGGCTACCGTAGCTATTATTCTCACTGGATTGGTATATAATCTCATGCTCAGACCTTATCTGGACGGAATCGATTATGAGCCCGACACTTTATCGGATTTATTGGTTCATACCATAACGCCGATTTTAGTGATAATCGAATACATTTGCTTTCAAAAAACCAATAAAACGCCTTGGTATTTTCCTTTATACAATTTGATTTTTCCTTTGGTATATTGGCTCTTCACCTTGGTTTATGTCGGGTTAGGCGGGAATTTCAATGGCGAAGATTACACGTCGAATTATCCTTATTTTTTCTTGAATTTCGCTGAATTTGGCATTGGTTACTTTTTGTTGGTCTTAGCATTCATCCTTTTTATAAGCTATTTACTATTTTTTATCAGCGCTATATTTTATAAAAAAAGAGTATCTGAAAGGAGAACTTAATGGAAATATTCAAATATGATCAATCACGGATAGATCGCATCAACCTCTTTATGAAAAAACTTCAAGAAAATAGTTCTACAGAAGAAAAAGTAAGACTATATAAGGAGTATGAAGAGGATATTCTTAAATTAAGACCTCTAGACATTTTTTATCTAGATTTTTATAGCGACAAATCTCCACTTTCAATTGCGGAAATTAAAGAAAGCGCCAATCGTTTTGTCAATGTTTTTCACAAAGGCATTGCTCAAAAACAGGATTTAGGTGAAGATTCATTTTTCAGGGAGATACTCTCCGAAAGCAAGAGAATGGAAACTCATCTTGCTAAGATAAAACCATATTACAAAAGAGAAGTCATTTCCAAAAACAAGGAAGAATTATGGCGAATCTTCAATGAATGCAAGACATTCGATCTTAAGTTCAACAAAATGCAAAATGTAATTTTTTCTCATCTTGAAGGAGTTTTACCATCCAATAAACCATTGGAAGTCTTATGGGAGCTTCATGATGATGCCCGGGCTTTGCTGAACACGATTTTGGTTAAACTTAAAAATGATGATACTGATGAAGAAGAACTGATAAAATTGATTGGAACCTATCATTACTTAATTTTTGGTATCAACCAGAAAGAAGAATTGATTCTTTTGCCGGTCATGAAGCAACTTTTGAAGCGTGAAGAGATAGATTCGATTTATCAAGAGTGTGTTGAAATAGGTTTTGTTTTTAAAGAGCCAGAAAAACCTAAGAAAACCAAAGAATCTGAAGAAGAAATCTCTGGGTATTTCATCTCGAAGACAGGAAAAATTTCGATTAAAGAACTGATACAGATGTTGAATCATTTACCCATGGATATTACCTTTGTTGATAAGCATGATACGGTGCTATATTATAACGAGAGTAAAAAACGTCATTTTCCAAGAACCCCTTCAGTGATTGGTAGGCAGGTAAAGAATTGCCATCCGCCAAAAAGTGTTCATGTCGTCGAAGGAATAATCGCGGATTTTAAAGACAATAAAAAAGATTTCGAAGAATTTTGGATAAACTTCAAAGGCGAAACACTCTATATCGCTTATTATGCAGTAAGAGACGAATTAGGTGAATATCTCGGTGTTTTGGAAGTTTCACAAGACATTACTAAATTCAAAAATTTAACCGGTGAAAAAAGGCTAAGAGAAGATTAAAAAGGTATATCAATGGTTTTTAAAAGGTGACTTTGGTCATCTTTTTATTTACTAATGAGGCTATCCATAAAAAAATAAGGTCAATCATGTGAAAATATTCTTTCTTTGGAGTATAATATTTTTGGTGACAATAATGATTAAACAAGAATTTTACAGAACAACTGAATACTTGGTGATATTAAGTGTGTTGACATATGTTTTCTGGTCTTTTGAACTGGAGCAGATCGGGATGCCGCTATTTGCATTATTAGCCATTGTCTTGCTCGCCACCAATAAGAACACTATTGCTGTCGTACCGGTCTTTTTCAATATGATGTTCATGATTTCGCAGACAGAATGGTCACTCGAGATGATACCGATATATCTTTATCTATTGCCGGTTTTTATCATTGCTGGTTTTGTGATTCACTTCATCAGATTTAGGCCCAGATTTTCTAAGGGAAAGCTATTCTGGCCTTTGCTTTTGTTGTTTTTGGCCATGGTTTTTTCGATGGTTAACGCTGAGAAAATCGATCTTAATTATGGATTTTATCTTGTCATCGGTTTATTTTACCTATTGATTTATTTCTTTTTCAATGGTAGTTTAAAAGGTGACAACTTGAGTTACCTGATAAGATTATTCCTGATCCTGGGGATTTTAGTCTCTTTACAAGTCTTGACGTTCTATTTGAAGGTTGATGATGCGGTCGACGCCTTGTCTACCAAGAACCTGGATTTGGGTTGGGGAATATCCAATTTTGTAGCCACATATTTGATTATTTTCATCTCTGCCACATTTTATTATATCAAGAGGGATAAATTACACGTTGTCTGGGTTCTTCTGGCTGTCTTTGAGATAGTCATGTTGTTCTTCACGCTTTCAAGAGGAGGAATATCGGCGTTCTTCATAACTTTCTTTTTCTTGATTTATTACCTCTATCACAAATCAGATGAAAAAAATAAATTGACTGTGAGTATACTTATAGGCGTTTTTGCCTTGATTATTTCAGTTTTTATTGCCAAAGATTATTACCTGGCTATTTATTATCGCTTGACCGATGGATTTTTTGTCGACAATGGTCGCTTTATTTTATGGGAAGAAGCGCTGAATAAATTCATTGCAAATCCTTTGTTCGGCTCCGGTTTGTTTGCTAGAGTAAGAGGTAGTTACTTCGGATTCTATCACAACACCTTCATGCATACTCTGGCAACATTGGGTATAATCGGCTTGATATCTATTATTTGGCAAATCATCGTTATTCTAAAAATCTTTTTCAATAATATTACCATACAAAAAATGATTCTATTGATAGCCTTGTTTGGAGCCAACCTTCATGGAATGGTTGACAATGTCTATTACATGCCCCAATTCATGATCATTTTCTTTGTAATAATTGCCGCTGTCGAAAATCACGATTACGGTATTTTGGAGAGTGAAACAAGATGAAGTCAGAAAAACGGATGTTCATATCCTTTATTTTAAATTTTCTTTTCATGATCTTTGAATTTGTCGGAGGGTTGATGACGAATTCTATCGCCCTGATTAGCGATGCAGTGCATGATGCCGGTGATTCGATATCGATGGCGATGGCCATCTATCTTGAAAAAAAGTCAAAACAGAAAAAAGATTATAAATATACCTTCGGTTATTATCGCTTTTCGCTTTTGGGAGGGTTGTTGACTTCGATAATTTTAATTATCGGTTCAACAATCGTTATCATCGAAACTTTTAAGCGATTGATGAATCCGGAAAATGTCGATGCTGAATTAATGATATATTTTGCCATTGTTGGTGTAATTATCAATGGTTTGGCTGCTCTTAATGCCAAAAGAGGGAGAAGCGCCAATGAAAAAGCTATATCACTTCACCTTCTCGAAGATGTTTTTGGCTGGCTGATATTGTTG
>JAVEWC010000114.1:0-3708 GCA_034004745.1 Candidatus Izemoplasmatales bacterium
ATATTCATGACCAGCTACACCAGTAATCGTGAATACGATTGCATTGTTTGTGCCGTCAAATTCAACTAAACTTCCTTGAACATTACTGTCCCACCAGTTAGCGTCTCCAGCAACGTAAGTAATAGTTTTTTCAGTTTCAGTTTCTTCCAAAGTCATGGTGCCATAGGCTGTCCATACTTCTTCAGTAGGAACAACTGGATCTTCTTCTAATGGATTAAAAGTTCTATAGAACGAGATGGATTCAAATGTAACTAATGCCGGTACTGATGCAGCACTGATATTACCCAATTCAAAATCTAATTTGCCTAAGGAAGCAGTTCCAGTATAAACGAATGTATATGTATAAACTGCAAATTCAGTAGTTAAATCAAATGTCTTTCTAAATTCACCGCTAGCAATCAAGACAAAGCTCATGTCTCTAGCTACTGATGATTTAGCAACAAATGACATTGTATATGTTGCGCCTTCTACTAATGCAACATTATCTTGGAATAATTGAACATTCCAAAATGCTGATCCAATACTAGTAACATCCATCAATAATTGTCCATCAACAATTTCTAATGTACTAGCTGCACCAGCTTCAGCGTGGTTATAATAACCCCAAGCATAAGTACCATCAAAATTGCCGAAATCTATCACAACCGGATTAGTACCATCAGTCATAGTAATATTATCAAATGTAACTACTGAAGGAACAGATGATTCACTAATATGACCTAGTTCAAAATCTATTTTTCCTGATGTAAGTGTGCCGTTATAAGTGAATGTAAAAGTATATGTTGCCATTTCGGTAGTCAAATTAAATGTTTCACGATTTTCAACATCAGTAATTAATACTAAACTAATGTCTCTAGCCACAGATGATTTAGCCTCAAAAGTGATTGTATACTCTAATCCAGGAACTAATACGATACCTTCTTGGAACAATTGGACGTTCCAGAATGCTGAACCAACGTTAGTAACATCTATCAATAATTGTCCATCAACTATTTCTAATGTACTAGCCGCGCCAGCTTCAGCGTGGTTATATACACCCCAAGGAATAGAATCAAATTCGCCATTGGTAACTAGTTCTTCTTGTTCAAGAATGCTTAATTCCACATTGTCGATTGTTACAGTTGAAGCTGCATAATTTGCCATTTGTCCAAACAAGAATAATACTCTTTCAGTTGTAGTTGAGTCTTTTTCATATGTAAAGATGAATGAATAAGTAGTTTCTTCTGTACCAATTGAGAATTTTGAGAAATAATCATCAGAAACTTTAGCTACTATATCTCTAGCTACAGTTGAACTAGCTGAGAATGATAATTTATAAGTTTCTCCAGGTACTAATGTAATACCTTTTTGTTTTAACATTAAGCCCCAGTCATTATTTCCTGGTGCCGTTACTTCGATTACCGCTTTGCCGTCAACTACTGTAAATGTAGCGGCTGCGCCGTCCCAACCTGCAGTATATTGATACCAGATTTCTGGATCGGTAATATCTGCATAACCATTTTCTTCTGTATCTTGCACTTCAGGAATGATTGTGGTTGTTGTAGTAAATGTGCCATCTGTAATGTCATTTGTATTTGTGAAAACCAAATCAACTACTGTTACAGAGATAGTGATTGTAGCGGTATTTCCAGCTGCGTCACTTACTGTATAAGTAACTTCATATTCTCCTGGAACGGAAGTGTCGACGTTGCTTACATAGTGAGTTGAATCAAGTGTGATATCGCCGTCAACCACGTCATATGCACTTACGCCTGCTAGAGGGTCGTAAACTGCGCCAGTTTCAAGAGTTAAATCTGTTGCGCCAGTAATTACTGGAGCTTGTGTATCAGGATCAGCTGTAGATTCAACGATAACTATGTCATCATAATATACTACAGTTGCCAAGTTATCAGTTCCGACTCCGCCTGTTACAGTACCATTTCCAAATAACAATTGTCCTTCACCAGTTGCTTTATTATGAGTAAATTTAAAGGTGAATGTCTGCCAATCAGTACTCAAGTCATAAACATGAGGTTGAGCTGGCATATAATCGTCAAACCAAGGAGCTGCTGGTAATAATTTACCGACTTGTACTTGAATTGAACGAACTGCATCAGCTTTTGCCTTAAATGTAACTTGATAAGTAACACCATTTTCAAATTCCATGACATTACTTTCCAAACGCGGTGATGCTGGCCCTGCCCATGAAGCGGACGCGATATTTAGCACACCTACTCCATCTACTACAGATAAAGTGGCGTCTCCACCTTCAAACAATCCTAAGCTCCAAACAGCATTTCCAAGACTGAAATCACCGTTTTGAACCATTTCGTCACCAATCAAACTTGGGTCTATTTCAACATAGACATAACGAGATTCTTGTTTCTTGTTGCCAGCTGCGTCGTATACGGTGTACACCAAGAAATTTGTTCCTTCTACAGTTGTATCCACTACGCCGGCTACGGTAATGCTGCTTGTGATATCGCCATCTTTATTATCTGTTGCTGTAACACCTGCCATCGGGTCAAATGTTTCATTCAAATAGATAGTGACATCATCAACACCGTTGATAACTGGAGCTATAGTATCTTGTTCTACTGTTGTCGGTGCTTCAGTAGTAGGAGCTACAGTTGTTGGTGCCTGAGTTGTAGGCGCTACTGTTGTTGGTGCTTGTGTCGTAGGCGCTACTGTTGTTGGAGCTGCTGTCGTAGGAGCTCCAGTGGTCGGTGCTTGCGTTGTTACGTTGCCACAAGCAACTACAACTAAAGCAATCATAACCATTAAGAACATAAATAAAACTTTTTTCATAATTTCCTCCATTTAAAATTTTTATTTTATTTGTATGTTAATTTTTTTGTAATAACCATCTCGAATTTTTACTGCTAAATCCCCTATAACTTCTTTTCCTTCAATCACCTCCATTCGCTCTTCACTATCAATCAATTCATAACGGTAAATCAGAGAATTGTCAAAGGTGTCTTTTTGTTTTTCATTGATATATGTAATCATCGTTTTGCTTAAAAACTTGAATGAAAGCCTGTGGTTTTTGCTAAAGAAACTTTTTTCTATAATTGGTCTAGGTTCAAAAACTAAATCGCCTTTTTCATATTTGAAAGGTTCTTTGCCAAGCATCATTAGTGTCCAGATATTCAAGGTCTCAACTGTTGATCCACTCAATCTGGCAAAGAAGCCCTGACCATGAATGTGTGGGTTTGGATTGTTTGAAGTCGCGATGAAACTGGAATTTTCCAGGATGCTTCGACCGTAAACCTCCGGATTCATGAAACATACCAAATTTGTTTTCAACTCAGTAAAGAATTCTTGATACAACCCTGCTTTCAGCAAGCCCAGAACATATTTATAGGTCATATGCAAGAAATTGCTTTCTCTTTCCAACCATCCCGGTGTGAACGCCTTGATTCTTCCAATTTCAAAGCTGTCTTTCTCCAAGGAAACTGAAGTTCGGTATTGTTTTAAAGGCTTATCGTACAATTCAGTGTTTTTGATGGTTCTATACATCTGTCTGAGTTTATCTTTGGAAAAATCGGTTTTAAGCAATCTGGCTGGAGCTTCCAAAAATGGAGATACGTCTTTTCTTACAAAACTAATAGGTTTTACTGTATTTTCCTTCTGGTTGTTCATTTCATAATCCTTGACCTCATAAGTGAGGTATGTTGGAATTATGCCATTTGAATCAACATAGAGTTTTTTTAAAGATTCATCAAGATG
>JAVEWC010000115.1:0-3690 GCA_034004745.1 Candidatus Izemoplasmatales bacterium
TAGACCAATACCCAGCAGGATGTATCCCATCTGGGCGACAGAGGAATAACCCAACATTCTTTTGACATCTTTTTGGGCAATTGCAAACACTGACCCCATAATCATGCCAACCCCTGCTAAAATCAGTAATATCGTCGATATGCTCATCTCGTTCAAGATCTCAACATTAAACACGCGGAACAGAACTTTGACAAAAACCAATATATAGACTTTGATGACAATCGCTGAAAGAATCGCGCTTGAAGTTGAAGGCGCACTGGAATGAGCGTCTGGTAACCAAATATGAAAAGGAAAGACTGCAGCCTTGATTCCCAAACCGATAATCATGAATCCAAGAGCAATGACGATGTTGAGTTGATAAGTTTGGAAAGCGTTGCTCATGCTTTCGCCTATCAAGGTTATATTTGTATATCCGGTAGCCATATAAATCAAGGCTACGCCAATTAGATAGGATAAAGAACCCAATTCATTCATCATCAAATATCTGAAGGCTGAAGTATAGGTGTCTTTTTTCTTTTTAATCGAGATGATGGCACAAGTTGTTATCGAGAGAATCTCAATAAAAACGTAGGTATTGAAAATATCATTGGTGTAAAGAATGCCAAACATCGACATCATTAACAAAAATAACAAGATATAATATCGACCGTATTCAGTTTTTTCAATTCCGTCAGTTGAGTCTCCGCTTGAATAAATATAAATTATTGTCGCCAGTATCGCAATGATGGTAGTGAAGAGGGCAGAGAAAGGATCAACAACAAATTCAATTCCGAACCTAGCTTCAAAACCACCAAAGGTATAACGGATTATTTCCACGTTATTGACATACCAAAGCAGATAAACCGAAGAAACTAATACCAAACCAAGAACAATAAACCCTAATATTAGGGTTATTTTAAATGGCTTTCTTTTCAGCAATGGTATGAACAAAGCCATCAATAAGAATAATAACAGATTAATTATCGGTAGTTGTTCAATGATCATTGGCTTCCTCGCTGATTAATCTCGACAATTCTTTTTGGTCGATTGTTTTATAGTTTTCATAAATTCGTATCACTAAGCTTAAAGAATAAACCGTGATTGAAACAACTACGACTATTCCCGTTAAAATCAGAACCGATGGTATCGGATTGATATAAACCGCTCCAGAAGAATCGGGATAGATGATGGGCGGAACTCCGCCGGTCACATTACCGATAGAGACAAAGAACAGAAATACTCCTGTTCCCATAATGTTCAAACCCATTATTCTTTTTATGAGGTTGCTGTGCAAAACGACAATTCTCAGGCCGATTACAAAGAGTGCAATAGCCCCTAGATAATTGATATTATCAATGATTTTTTCGATTATATCCATCATATCGCCTCGTCTATCAATAGGTTGAATAGTGATATCATCGTTGAAGCCACCTTGATACCGATGCCAATCATAAGAATCGGAATCATACCTCCGGAAATTATATTGCCTATGACTCCTTCAGGAAAACCAGCACCAAGATTCGTCAAGAATCTACCAGCGACAACAAGACCGATCAAACCCACTATTACATAAATTAAAATGCCGCCAGTTTCTGCAATTTCCGATGCTTTGTGCGAAAATTTTTTTCTACCTTTTTCTCTACCGAACACCAAGGTGTAAAGAATCAATGATGTGCCGATTATTGCCCCTCCGGCAAACCCCCCACCAGGACTAACATGACCATTAAGGATTACAAATATACCGTATATTTGGGCAAAAGGGATAACAATTCTTGTTATATTTTTGATGATTATGTCATTCATGATCTCGCAACTCCTTATCGTATTTGGTTGATCTCAATACCGAACCAACCGCAACTACCGAGGTAAATAAAACGATGGTTTCATTCAAAGTGTCAAAGCCTCGATAGTCCGCCAGTATGGCAGCGATAATATTCGAAGCATTGGTTTCAGTTGCACCGTTTTCCAGATAATGTCTGGCAATTTCATTATAAGAAGGAACAAATACATTCGCTCCTGTAGGCATCTGCATGATAGAATATGCCAATACCATGAACAAAATGATAAAAAGAATATTACTTAATATTTTTCTCATTTTTCATACCTCTTGGTTTTACTTATTACAGCAAAAAATAAAATTGAGGTGACTCCAGCTCCAATAGCTGCTTCAGTTATTGCCACATCAGGCGTTTTTAATATCAGCCATAAAACCGACATCATCAAGGAATAAGCGCTAAAGAGAATTACCGCCCCAAGCAAGTCCTTGATCTTGCCAATTGCCAGTGCACATAATATTAGAAAAATAATGATTACCACATTGAGAATTACCATTATTTTTCCTCCTCTACTGTGATACCAGAATTTAATCTTTGATAAGCACTTTTGGCTATTGCATGTGCCGCTGTCGGATTAGTCAGCCAAACAAAAATCAATATCAATAAAATATTAAGGGAAATGAAAGTTATTCCCTGCCAAATAATCAAACCCATGAAAATTAACCCAGCTCCCATGGTATCGCACTTTGTCGTAGCGTGCATTCTGGTGAATACGTCAGGCATTCTAACCAAACCGATTACTCCAACCACAAAAAAGAAAAGTCCGCTAGCCAGGCAAATTGCTACAATTATGCATTGAATTATTTCTCCTGCGCTCATTTTCCTAATTTTCCTTTCAATAAAAGTTTTGCCAAGCCGATAGTTGCAATAAATCCCAACAAAGCATAGACTAAAGCCACATCCACATAAAACGCCTGTGAACTGATAAGAGCAATCATGGCGATTATCACGGTAACTTTAGTGGAAATCATATTGATAGCCACAATTCTATCTTCTGCGGTTGGTCCGACAACTGCTCGATATAACCCAACAAATGTCAGCAAAACCAAGATAATTGTTACAATCAGGACAGCAGTTTCAATCATGATTATTCCTCCTCCAAAGCCATAAACGCTTTTTCTAGTGAACTTCCATCTATATCCTTGACACTATTTTTTACCAAACCGTGTACTACTATTTCTTCATCATTCATCTCTACTGTCAGTGTTCCAGGAGTCAAAGTAATCGCATTAGCAAATAAAGCTTGGTTCAACTCCTTTTTCAAGGGATTCTTGATTGTCTCAAACCCAGGATCAATTGGCATGTTTTTACTTAATACTATTTTAGCAACTTCGATGTTTGATTTTGCTATATTGAAAATCAAAACGAAAAATAATCGTAGAAGCTTATAAAGCAATCTTAAAGTCAATTTCATTGCTTCTTGATTGTTGAAGACTAGGTCATAATTGAAAAAAACAACCATGAGCGAGACCAAAAAACCAATAACCGCTATGGTCAAATCAATTTTAAATGACAATATTATCCAAAACAAAAAAAGCAAGACAAAAAGAATTATCGCTCCTTGTTTTTTGCCCATAAGAATCATCGCCTTTCGCTTAATAAAATAAAAAGACTATAATAGCCTGATTTTAGTATATAAATCATATCTCTTTATGTCAAGGCGCTGACTAAAATTGCTTGAGCTTGAGCGACAAATATTATTGAATTTATTCAAATTACCTAGATGGCAAATAAAAAGCAACGGTTATGAAATACCGTTGCTTAATTCAAATTGTCATAAGCCTAGTTCATTAAGGCTCTTTCTCAGGCTTTCCGCGATTTCTTCTCTATTAAGATTAGCTTCAAAATCACTTAAATATTTAGTCTTACCTGTAAT
>JAVEWC010000116.1:0-1932 GCA_034004745.1 Candidatus Izemoplasmatales bacterium
TGGAATTCTGTAACGGGCATCAACAAACTGTCTTTGAAATTTTTCTCTTCCATAAATCATCTCTCCCTTTTTAAAATAAAAAAATCCTTAATCTCATGATTAAGGACGAAATTTCCGCGGTACCACCTTAGTTCCAGCAAAAAATGCCGGCTCTTCTTTTAAAGTAGTTAACGCCTTACTTACGTAACTGTCTACCTTATCGACAGTTCTCTCATAGGTGATAATCATGAAGTTTCCTTACTGGCTTTCACCCTGCGCCAGCTCTCTAGAAAAGCAAACATTCATAATCTTATCCTATTCATCGATTATCTTTAGCAATTATACACAATTTTTCACTTTTTTTCAAGTATTAATTACTTTATATCGCTCTTGCGACCACACCTAAAATCATTTGATAGAGAATTAGACCAATCATGGGTCCGAAATCGATGCTGGAGATAACAAACCAGCCACGAAAAATGCCTAAGTAGGGACTGACAATTTTTTCTAGGTGGTAATAGAAATTGGTATTTCTTATTGGAGTCCATCCCAGTAAGATCGAAATAATCATCGCATAAAAATAAGTGGCGAGCACATAATAAGCTATCGTCAAGAATATTTGCATCTTCTACCTATTGTGCTCGATACTCATTGATGAATCTTGAAAGCGTCGGTCCCAACAAATCGCTCTTTTGTGCCATCAGATAAATTTTGTCCTTGATTTTGACGATTTCACCGTCGCAAGCGTATAAAACTCCGGTCAAGAACATTAACACTTCATTGGCCTCAGAAATCAGGCAGTCAGTGAAATTAAGGACTATCGGCATTCTATGCATGATAATTTCCGCATATTTATAAACGTCCTTGTTGTCATTGACCTTGACAAAAGTCAAGTCTTCAAAATCAACGTTGGTTGGTGTGATTTTATTTTTACTGAATAAACCCATATTCTATTCCTCTTTTCTAAACAAGATTGATCCCAATCTGAGATGGGTAGCGCCATTTGCAATGGCAATTTTATAGTCATTCGACATTCCCATTGAAAGATAAGGAAGATTAATTCCTGTCATATCAAAAATTTCTTTTTGCAAAAGTTTCAATTTTTGAAATTGACTGGCAATCAAACTTTCATCGTCAGTTAAGGAAGCCATTCCCATTAAACCAATTACTTTTATTTTATCATAACTTTCCAGATTTCGATAGAAAGATAGTACTTCTTCATATTTTAAGCCATATTTATTCTCTTCTTCGGCAATATTGACTTCTATAAAGCAATAAAGCGGAAGATTTCGATATTTTTGAATCTCCTCAACCAAACTCATGCGGTCAAGAGAGTGCAAGTAATCGATTTTATTGATGACGGACTTAACTTTCTTTGATTGCAAGTGGCCGATAAAGTGCCAAGTGATATCTAAATCATGCAAGTTATCGTATTTTTTCAAGAATGCTTCGACCCGGTTTTCGCCGATATCATTTATACCTTGATTGACCAAGGCCAAAATATCGGTTTCATCGCCATATTTTGTGGCTGCGACAATGGTCAACCCGGAAGTTTCTGCTTTTAATATCGGTAAAATCTCTTCATTAATCATGATAAACTACCTCGACTTATCTCTTGAGATAAATGATACTACTGTGGAAAATGCGATTAGATAGATGCTTAAAAGGATTTTGAGGAGAGTGCTTTCCACGACAAAAGCAATCAAGATCAAAACCACAATCATGTTAACTAAGTAAACCAGCAAAAAAGTTAATTTATTTTTCAACAATATTGCTCACCTTTTTTCTTAATTCTTTCATCCCAAATTCCGTCTGATTGGCGAATTTCAAAGGAGTGATTGAGATATAACCATTGTTGACTGCGTATAAATCCGTTTCAGGTTGAAACTTGAAATTGGCAAAGTTGCGTTTGGTCAGGTAATAATCACCATCGCTGACATAATAGTGTTCTGT
>JAVEWC010000116.1:2032-3688 GCA_034004745.1 Candidatus Izemoplasmatales bacterium
GAAATCCTGCCAATTTCATGTTTTTTTAGATAATCGAGAATATTGTTGATAATGATTTCAGTCAGACCTGATTGTCCAATCTGAAACATGATTGGTTTGTCATTTGCCAATCTGCGTAGATTTGCTTTTTGTTTACCTGTTAAATTCATAATTTGTTCCTCCTAAAATATTGGCAATAATATTAGTAAACTGATTGTGTAATAAACCGTCAGAGTAATGATGTCAGAAATTGTGGTAATAAACGGACCGGATGCAACTGCAGGGTCAATTTTTAATCTATCCATAATAAAGGGGATTACTGCTCCCAATGTCGTAGAGATAATCAAGGCTAAACAGATGGAAGCTGATGTTACAATCGCATAGATCCAATTTTTATCACTAATTTCATTATGGGTAATGTAAGTGGTAGAAATAATCATAACCATAACTAAAAATCCCATCAAAAGCCCTTGAAAGATGCCGGTTTTGAATTCACGATACAAATGCTTTTTGATTTTTCTTTTTTCTTGATCTTGATTTTTAGTCAAATACCTAATCATGACCGCCAAACTCTGTGTCCCGGTATTGCCACTCATATCGAGAATCAATGGTAGGTATACAGCTAGCCTGGCAGCGAGGATTTTGGCATTGTCGCTGCCTGTGAAATTACCTTCGAATAAGGAAAGAATAATCGAAGTAATCATACTGAGAAAAAGCAATATGGTCAACCATGGTAATCTAGCCTTGACCGATTTCCTTAAAGTTATGGTTTCAATGTCAATATCCACTTCACCCAATCCGGCAAATTTGGTGTAGTCTTCTTCTGCCGCCAAAGAGATGATGTCCATGATATCGTCATGGGTGATGATACCTTCAATTTTCCCTTCTTCATTGATGACGGGTATCGAAGATTCCGAGGTATCCTGCATCAATTTTGCGACATATTCCTTGTCGTCGGAAGGATACACTTTTGGAAAACGTTCTTTTATGATGTCACGAAGGATTTCATTTGCCCTAGCAACAATCAAATCCTTCAGTTTAATATAGCCCAATAAAACTTCATTAGCGTCAATACAGTAAATAATGGAAATATAATCGACTTCATGCGCTCTGTTCGTTACCACTTTCATTGCTTCCTTGACCGATAAATCAGCATTTAACAAAATAAAGCTGTCAGTTAGGTAAGCACCGATTTCATCCTCTTCATAAAGCATTATCTGCAATAATTCTTTACGTCTTTCAGGATTGATTTGTCTTAAAATCCTCATTCCGGTTTTTTCAAGATTTTTCAAGAGATCGACGGCGTCATCCAAGTCCATTTCATGAATGATTCTCGCTGCCAGATTGTCGCCGATGACGTCAACGATGTGTTTCGCTTCTGCTTCATCAAGATACTCGAAGATTTCTGAAGCATAATCATTTGAGACGGTTTTAAAGAAAGTTTTGATTATTTCGTCATTCATTTCGATTAAAACTAGAGAAATATCATAAAAATGGAACTCTTCCAATAAAGTCTCCAGGTTGGGATTGTCAATATTATTGAGGATAAGGTTTTCTATTTCATTTTCATAATCATTTACATTTTCAATTAATTCTTCCATGAAATTATCCTCCCTATACCAAAGACGTGATTAATAGACTGGCCAAACCAAAATAAATCAGCAAGGAAAGAATATC